>DATDMW010000148.1:0-14894 GCA_036518595.1 Burkholderiales bacterium | reverse complement strand
GCGCACAGCTGCAGGTAACGCTCGGGCCGCGCGGAGGAATGCTCCGGTCCCTGACCTTCATACCCGTGTGGCAGCAGCATGACGAGATCGCAGATGCGTCCCCACTTCACTTCGCCGGAGCTTATGAACTGATCGATGATCACCTGCGCGCCATTCGCAAAATCGCCGAATTGCGCTTCCCAGATGACGAGCCGCGCGGGATCCGAAGTCGAGTACCCGTATTCGAAGCCGACCACCCCGAGCTCGGACAGGACCGAGTCGATGATCTCGAACGAAGGCTGGTCCGGCTTCAGGTGCTCGAGCGGCACGTAGGTACCGGCGTCCCACTTCTCGCGATTCTGGTCGTGCAGCACCGCGTGCCGGTGCGCGAAGGTGCCGCGGCCCGAGTCCTGCCCCGAGAGGCGCACGGCGTAGCCGTTGACGAGCAGCGTCGCGTAGGCGAGGTTCTCGGCCATGCCCCAGTCGAGCATCTTCTTCCCCTGCCCCATCTCGCGGCGCGCCTGCATGACGCGCTCGACCGTGGGATGGAGCTTGAAGCCCGCGGGCACCGTCGTGATGCGCTCGGCGAGCTTCTGCAGCTCCTCGAGAGGGACGCTCGTGTCGGCGGCGTCGGTCCACTTGGCGTTCATGAACGGCGACCAGTCGACGGCGAAGTTGCGCTGGAAGTTCGAGAGCACCGGGCTCGAGGTATGGCGTCCTTCCTCGAGCGCCTGCCGGTAATCCTTGATCATCTGCTCGGGGGCTTCCGGATCTATGACTTTCTGCGCGATCAGCTTGTCGGAGTAGAGCTTGCGCGTCCCCGGGGTCTGGGCGATCTTCTTGTACATGAGGGGCTGCGTGACCAGCGGCTCGTCCTGCTCGTTGTGCCCCAGGCGCCGGTAGCAGACGATGTCGACGACGACGTCCCGGCGGAACTCCTTGCGGTAGTCCATCGCGATCTGGGTCACGAAGTGCACCGCCTCGGGGTCGTCGCCGTTCACGTGGAAGATCGGCGCCTCGACCATCTTCGCCACGTCGGTGCAGTAGATGGTCGAGCGCGCGTCGCGCGGATCGGACGTGGTGAAGCCGATCTGGTTGTTGACGACGATGTGCACCGTGCCCGCGGTGCCGTAGCCGCGCGTCGAGGACAGGTTCAGCGTCTCCATGACCACGCCCTGGCCCGCGAAGGACGCGTCGCCGTGGATCAGCAGCGGCAGCACCTGGTCGCCCTTCACGTCCTTGCGCCGGCGCTGGCGCGCACGCACCGAGCCTTCGACTACCGGGTTGACGATCTCCAGGTGCGACGGGTTGAAGGCGAGCGACAGGTGGATCGGCCCGCCGGAGGTCGAGATGTCGGACGAGAAGCCGTTGTGATACTTGACGTCGCCCGCAGAAAGCTCGCTGTGATGCTTGCCTTCGAACTCGGAGAACAGCTCCTTGGGATTCTTTCCGAGGGTGTTGACCAGGACATTGAGGCGCCCGCGGGGCGCCATGCCGATCACCAGCTCCTGCACGCCGTGGCTGCCGGCGCGCTGAACCACCTCGTCCATCGACGAGATCAGGCTCTCCCCGCCCTCGAGCGAGAAGCGCTTCTGCCCGACGTAGCGGGTATGAAGGTACTTCTCCAGCGTCTCGGCCGCGGTGAGGCGCTCGAGGATGCGCTTCTTCACCTCGGGCCCGAGGCTCGGGTGCGAGCGCACGGACTCCAGTCGCTGCTGGATCCAGCGCTTCTGCGCCGTGTCGCTCATGTACATGTACTCGACGCCGATCGAGCTGCAGTAGGTCTCGCGCAGCGCCTTCAGGATCTCGCGCAGCGTCATGCGCTCGGGGCCCACCAGCGTGCCGGTGTTGAACACCGTCTCCATGTCGGCCTCGGTGAGGTCGTAGAAGGCGGGCTCGAGCTCGGGGATCTGCGGCCGCTGCTGGCGCTTCAGGGGATCGAGCTCGGCCCAGCGCGAGCCGCGGGTGCGGTAGGCGGCGATGAGGAGCAGGACGTAGACCTGCTTGCGCTCCACCGAGAGCTCGGTCGGCGACTCCGCCGCGCGCAGCTTGTTCTGCTTGGCGCGCTGGGCGAACGACTCGACGATCGGGGCGTGCGCGACGTCGCGGCCGCGGCCGTCGCCGGCCCCCGGGAGCAGCTGGAGCTTGTCGAAATGCTCGCGCCACTGCTCCGGCACCGACTGCGGATTGTCCAGATAGGACTCGTACAGCCCTTCTATGAACGGGGCGTTCGCCCCGAAGATGTACGAGTTGGAGAGGAAGTCTTTCATTCCGCTCATGTCGATTCTCCAGATGGGGGCGCGACGCCCCGTTCGCAATGCCGAGGGACGGGCTTATTTTCTCTTGTCGATCGGCACGAACTCGCGCCGCGGCGCGCCGGTGTAGAGCTGGCGCGGCCGCCCGATCTTGTACTCCGGATCGGAGATCATCTCCTGCCATTGCGCGATCCAGCCGATGGTGCGGGCGAGCGAGAAGATGCAGGTGAACATCGCGACCGGGATGCCGAGCGCGCGCTGCACGATACCCGAGTAGAAGTCGACGTTCGGATAGAGCTTGCGGCTGACGAAGTAGTCGTCCTCGAGCGCGATCTTCTCCAGCGCAATCGCGAGCTTGAAGATCCGGTCGTCGTGCAGGCCGAGCTCGTCGAGCACCTCGTGGCAGGTCTCGCGCATCAGCTTCGCGCGCGGATCGTAGTTCTTGTAGACGCGGTGGCCGAAGCCCATCAGGCGCACGCCGGGCTCCTTGTTCTTGACCCGCTTGATGAAGTCGCCGACCTTGGAGACGTCGCCGATTTCCTCGAGCATCTGCAGCGCCGCCTCGTTGGCGCCGCCGTGCGCCGGGCCCCAGAGCGAGGCGATGCCCGCGGCGATGCAGGCGTACGGGTTCGCGCCCGAGGAGCCGCAGAGGCGCACCGTCGACGTCGAGGCGTTCTGCTCGTGGTCGGCGTGCAGGATGAAGATGCGGTCCATCGCGCGCACCAGCACGTCGTTGACCTTGTACTCCTCCGCCGGGACGGCGAACATCATGCGCATGAAGTTCGCGGTGTACGACAGGTCGTTCCGCGGGTACACGAACGGCTGGCCGACCGAGTACTTGTACGACATCGCGACGATGGTCGGCATCTTGGCGACCAGCCGGAACGCCGAGATCACGCGGTGCTGCGGATTCGTGATGTCGAGGGCGTCGTGGTAGAAGGCCGACATCGCTCCGACCACGCCGACCATGACGGCCATCGGGTGCGCGTCGCGACGGAACCCCTGGTAAAGGCGCGCCAGCTGCTCGTGCACCATCGTGTGGTGCGTGACGATGTTGACGAACTCGTCCTTCTGCTTCTGCGTCGGCAGCTCGCCGTACTGCAGCAGGTAGCAAACCTCGAGGAAGTCGCAGCGCGTCGCCAGGTCCTCGATCGGGTAGCCGCGGTAGAGCAGGACGCCCTGGTCGCCGTCGATGTAGGTGATCTTCGAGCTGCAGCTCGCGGTCGAGAGATAGCCCGGGTCGTAGGTGAACATCCCGGTCTTGCCGTAGAGCGTTCGGATGTCGATCACCTCGGGACCGATGCTGCCGTCCAGCACCGGGAATTCCAGCGATTTGCCGTCGCCGTACTGGAGCACGGCCTTCTTCGAGCTCGTCATTGCGTCTCCCGAATTTGGCAGCGCCGCAGCTCTTCCACGACGGCGCACAGGGCGGGATCGGCGCACTCGGCGCGGCCGCTCACCAGATCCCACAGATCGTTGTCACTGTACTCCAGCAGCACCCGGAACGCCCGCAGCCGCTCGCCCGCGAGACCGGGGCCGTGCCGGTCGAGGAACGCGCGCAGGACCAGGTCGTTCTCGAGCAGACCGCGCCGGCAGCGCCACTCCAGTCTCCTCAGCTCCGCGGCTTCCATCGACGCTAGACCGCCCGCTTGACCATCAATTCCTTGATGTGCCCGATCGCCCGCGTCGGGTTCAGCCCCTTCGGGCAGGCGTCGACGCAGTTCATGATCGTGTGGCAGCGGAACAGGCGGTACGGGTCCTCGAGGTTGTCGAGTCGCTCGCCCGTGGCCTGGTCGCGGCTGTCGGCGATGAAGCGGTAGGCCCACAGCAGCCCGGCGGGGCCGACGAACTTGTCGGGGTTCCACCAGAACGACGGGCACGAGGTCGAGCAGCAGGCGCAGAGAACGCACTCCCACAGCCCGTTCAGCTGATCGCGCTCCTCGGGCGACTGCAGCCTCTCCTTCTCCGGCGCGGGATCGTGGTTCTGCAGGTATGGCGTGATCGAGTGGTACTGGTTGAAGAACTGCGTCATGTCCACGATCAGGTCGCGGATCACGGGCAGCCCGGGGAGCGGGCGCAGCTCGACCGGCTCCTTCAGGTCGGCGAGCTTGGTGAGGCACGCCAGGCCGTTCTTGCCGTTGATGTTCATCGCGTCGGAGCCGCAGACGCCCTCGCGGCACGAGCGACGCAGCGCCAGGCTGTCGTCGACCTGCTCCTTGATCCGCACGAGCGCGTCGAGCAGCATGCGGTCGTGCGGATCGAGCTGGACGTCGTAGTCCTTCATGTAGGGCTTCGCGTCCTTCTCGGGGTCGTAGCGGAATATGCGGAATCGCATCAGTAGGTTCTCACCTTGGGTTCGATGCTCGCCGCCGTTAGCGGCTTCAGGTGCACCGGCTTGTACTCGAGCCGGTCCCCGTCCTTGTACCAGAGCGTGTGCTTGAGCCAGTTGACGTCGTCGCGCTTGTGAAAGTCGTCGCGGTCGTGCGCGCCGCGGCTCTCCTTGCGCGCCTCGGCCGACACCATCGACGCCCGCGCCACCTCGACCAGGTTGTCGAGCTCGAGCGCCTCGACGCGCGCCGTGTTGAACACCTTGCTCTTGTCCTGGATCTCGGTGCGCGTCGCGCGGTCGCAGACCTCGAAGATCTTCTTCACGCCCGAGGCGAGCAGGTCCGGGAAGCGGAACACGCCGCAGTGCGCCTGCATCGTGCGGCGCATCTCGTGGGCGACGTCCGCGACGCGCTCGCCGCCCTTCTGTCCGTCGAGGCGCGCGAGGCGCGCGAGGCTCGCGTCGCCCGCGTCCTTGGGAAGGTCCGGGGTCCCGGGATTCTCGCGCAGGAACTTGTCGATCGACTCCGCGGACGCCTTGCCGAAGACCAGCAGGTCGGTGAGCGAGTTGGTGCCGAGACGGTTCGCGCCGTGCACCGAGGCGCACGCGACCTCGCCCGCGGCATAGAAGCCGGGGACGACGGTCTCCGGGCCGCCGCGGCCGGGAACGATCACCTCGCCCCGGAAGTTCGTCGGGATCCCGCCCATCTGGTAGTGCGCGGTGGGCACCACCGGGATCGGGTCCTTCACCGGGTCGACGTTGGCGAATTTCTTCGCGATCTCGGCGATGCCCGGGAGGCGCTTCTCGATGGTCTCGCGGCCGAGGTGATCGAGCTTGAGCAGCAGGTAATCCGCGTGCTGGCCCGCGCCGCGGCCTTCCTTGATCTCGGTGGCCATGGCGCGCGACACGACGTCGCGCGAGGCGAGGTCCTTGAGGTTCGGCGCGTAGCGCTCCATGAAGCGCTCGCCGTTCTTGTTCAGCAGGTACCCGCCCTCGCCGCGCACGCCCTCGGTGATGAGCACGCCGGCGCCCGCGACGCCCGTCGGGTGGAACTGCCAGAACTCCATGTCCTCGAGCGGGATCCCCGCGCGCGCGGCCATGCCCAGCCCGTCGCCCGTGTTGATGAAGGCGTTGGTGGTCGACGCGTAGATGCGCCCGGCGCCGCCGGTCGCGAACAGGGTCGCGCGCGCCTGGAGCAGCGACACCTCGCCCGTCTCCATCTCGAGCGCGGTGACGCCCAGCACCCGCCCGCCCGCGTCGCGGATCAGGTCGAGCGCCATCCACTCGACGAAGAACTGGGTGTTGGCGCGCACGTTGCGCTGGTACAGCGTGTGCAGCATCGCGTGGCC
Organism: Burkholderiales bacterium; assembly: GCA_036518595.1. GTDB lineage: Bacteria > Pseudomonadota > Gammaproteobacteria > Burkholderiales > SG8-39 > VBDM01. The sequence goes on along the minus strand of DATDMW010000148.1, from coordinate 8,985 downwards.
GGTGCGGTCGGCGGCGCAGCACGAGCGCTGCACCGGGCGCTCGCCGAAATTCATCGAGTGGCCGCCGAAGGGACGCTGGTACACGGTGCCGTCGTCGTTGCGGTCGAACGGCATCCCGTAGTGCTCGAGCTCGTACACCGCGCGCGGGGCTTCGCGCACCATGAACTCGATCGCGTCCTGATCGCCGAGCCAGTCCGATCCCTTGACCGTGTCGTACATGTGCCACAGCCACGAGTCCTCGCCCATGTTGCCGAGCGCCGCGCCGATGCCGCCCTGCGCCGCGACCGTGTGCGAGCGCGTCGGGAACACCTTCGAGAGCACCGCGACGCGGAACCCGGCCTCGGCGAGCTGGAGCGAGGCGCGCAGGCCGGCGCCGCCCGCGCCGACCACCACGACATCGAAGCTGCGCCGGATGAGCGCCACTCAGATCCTCCAGAGAATCTGCAGCGCCCAGGCGCCGCAGCCGACGAGCAGGAGCGCGGTCGCCGCTTCGAGCGCGAAGCGCAGACCGGTCGGCTTGATGTAATCCATCCAGATGTCGCGCATCCCGACCCAGGCGTGCGCGAGCACGCTCGCCGCGAACAGGAATGTGGCGAAGCGCATCCAGCCGGGAGCGAACAGGGCGCGCCACGAGGCGTAGCTCGGGGGGCCCGAGGCGAGCAGCAGCGCGACGAAAAGCACCGTATACAGCGCCATGTACGCCGCCGACACGCGCTGGACCATCCAGCCCCCGAGCCCGTAGTGCGCGCCGACGACGACTCGCTTCACCACAGCCGCGCTCCGATCAAGACCGTGAGCGCGAGGCTCACTGCGAACACGACGAAGGCGCTGCGGCGCGCCGCCGCGAGCGGCAGGCCGACGTCCATGTCGAGGAAGAGATAGCGGATGCCGGCGCAGAAGTGGTGCAGGTACGACCACAGGAACGCGAGCAGCGCGAGCTTCACGACCGGGTGCGCGACGTAGGCGCGCGCGTGCTCGTAGCCGGCCTCCGAGCCGAGGCTCATCTCGAGGAGGAACAGGAACCAGATCAGGCCGAGGAACAGCCACGCGCCGCTCGCGCGGTGGAAGATCGAGACCAGGCCGGGAGCGGGAAGCTTGAGAAGACTCAGGTTGAACCAGACTGGGCGTTTTCTTTTCGCCGCCAGATCAGGCATGTAACCGTATCCTTGGTTCGCTGGCTTATTGAAGTCTTGACGAGAATCAAGATTATAGCAGGGTCGGCGTCGATTTGTGCCCTGCAAAAGAGTCGGGGATAATCGCGTCTTCCGTCTCTCGCCCCAGTCTCGAGGAACTCTCCATGTCCAAGTCACCGATGCGCGTGGCCGTCACCGGCGCCGCCGGCCAGATCGGCTACAGCCTGCTGTTCCGCATCGCGAGCGGCGCGATGCTCGGCGCCGACCAGCCGGTCGTGCTGCAGCTGCTCGAGATCCCGGACGAGAAGGCGCAGAAGGCGCTGAAGGGCGTGATGATGGAGCTCGACGACTGCGCCTTCCCGCTGCTCGCGGGCATGGCGGCGACCTCGGATCCGATGGTCGCGTTCAAGGACGTCGACGTCGCGCTCCTGGTGGGCGCGCGGCCGCGCGGTCCCGGCATGGAGCGCAAGGACCTGCTCGAGGCGAACGGCAAGATCTTCGCGCCGCAGGGCCAGGCGCTCGACCGGGTCGCGAAGCGCGACGTGCGCGTGCTCGTCGTCGGCAATCCCGCGAACACCAATTGCCTGATCGCGATGAAGAACGCGAAGAGCCTGAAGCCCGCGCAGTTCACCGCGATGATGCGCCTCGACCACAACCGTGCCGTGTCGCAGATCGCGCAGAAGATCGGCAAGCCGATCGCGTCGGTGCGCAAGGTCGCGGTCTGGGGCAATCATTCGTCGACCCAGTACCCCGACGTCTTCCACGCCGAGGTGGACGGGAAAAAAGTCTGGCCGATGATCAACGACCAGCAATGGCTCGAGAGCAGCTTCATCCCGACCGTCCAGAAGCGCGGCGCCGCGATCATCGAGGCGCGCGGCCTGTCGTCGGCGGCGAGCGCGGCAAACGCCGCGATCGACCACGTGCGCGACTGGGTGCACGGAACGCGCGAGGGCGACTGGGTCTCGATGGGCATCCCGTCCGACGGCAGCTACGGCATCCCGGAGGGCGTCCTGTACGGCTATCCGGTCACCTGCCGTGGCGGGAAGTACGAGATCGTCAAGGGCCTCGACATCAGCGACTTCGCGCGCAAGCGCATGGACGCGACGCTCAAGGAGCTGCAGGAGGAGCGCGACGGCATCAAGGCGCTCCTCGGATAGAGACAGACCCGTGTCCAAGCCGCTCCACCCCCACGCGGCCTTGTTCAAGGGGGAGCGGCCGTTTCCCGTGATCCCGTCCTGCGAGCACTTCGCGGGGAACGAGAACTTCATCGGCAAGGCGTTCGAGATCCAGCACAGGCTCGGACCGATCTTCGACATCACCTGCGACTGCGAGGACGGCGCAGCGCCCGGCCGCGAGCGCGAGCACGCCGAGATGATCGTGCGCATGCTCGCCTCGCCCGCGAACCGCTTCCGGCACGCCGGGGTCCGGATCCACGACTTCAGCCACCCGCACTGGCGCCGCGACGTCGACATCCTGGTCGAAGGCGCCGGGGAGCTGCTCGCCTACATCACCCTGCCGAAGGCGACCTCCGCCGCCCAGGTCGCCGACATGATCGGCTACGTCCAGCAGGTGGCCGCGCATCACGGCATCCGGCGCGAGATCCCCATCCACGCGCTGATCGAGACGCACGGCGGGCTGCGCGAGGCCTACGAGATCGCGGGTTTGCCGTGGATGCAGGCGCTCGCGTTCGGCCAGATGGACTTCGTCTCCAGCCACCACGGCGCGATCCCCGCCTCGGCGATGCGCTCGCCCGGCCAGTTCGAGCACAAGCTGCTCGCGCGCGCGAAGGCGCGCGTCGCCGCCGCGGCGCTCGGCAACGGCATCGTGCCCACGCACAACGTCACCCAGGACCTGAAGAACGCGTACGTCACCTACGAGGACGCGTGGCGCGCGCGCCAGGAATACGGCTTCATGCGCATGTGGAGCATCCACCCGACGCAGATCCAGCCGATCGTCGACGCGATGAAGCCCGACTTCTCCGAGGTGCGGGACGCGGCCGGGATCCTGCTCGCGGCGCAGCGCGCCGACTGGGGCCCGATCCAGTACGCGGGCGAGCTCCACGACCGCGCCTCGTACCGCTACTACTGGGAAGTCCTGCAGAAGGCGAAGGTGACCGGCGTCCCGATCCCCGAGGACGCCGCGCGCGCGTTCTTCGAGACGGAGCGACAGCCATGAGCGCAGCTTCGGCGGGCGCGCGGCTGCGCGCCGCGATGCAGGCCGAGAAGCCGCTCCAGTGCGTCGGCACGATCAACGCCTACCACGCCCGCCTCGCGGAGCGGGTCGGCTACCGATCGATCTATCTTTCGGGCGGCGGCGTCGCGGCCGGCTCGCTCGGCCTGCCCGACCTCGGCATCAGCAATCTCGAGGACGTGCTCATCGACGTGCGCCGGATCACCGACGTGTGCGCCCTGCCGCTGCTGGTGGACGTCGACACGGGCTTCGGCGCGAGCGCGTTCAACATCGCCCGCACCGTGAAGTCCCTGATCAAGGCCGGCGCCGCGGGGATGCATATCGAGGACCAGGTCGGCGCGAAGCGCTGCGGCCACCGTCCCGGGAAGGAGCTGGTCGCGAAGGAAGAGATGGTCGACCGCGTCAAGGCGGCGGTCGACGCGAAGACCGACCCGGATTTCCTGGTCATGGCGCGCACCGACGCGCTCGCCGTCGAAGGCCTCGAGCGCGCGATCGAGCGCGCGGTCGCGTGCGTCGCGGCCGGCGCCGACGCTATCTTCCCCGAGGCGATGACCGACCTCGCCATGTACCGCAGGTTCGCCGACGCGGTGAAGGTGCCGGTGCTCGCCAACATCACCGAGTTCGGATCGACGCCGCTGTTCACGCTCGACGAGCTGCGCTCGGCGAACGTCGCGATCGCGCTCTATCCGCTGTCGGCGTTCCGCGCGATGAACGCCGCGGCGCTCGGGGTGTACGAGGCGATCCGCAAGGAAGGCACGCAAAAGAACGTCGTCGGACAGATGCAGACGCGCGCCGACCTCTACGACTATCTCGACTATCATTCGTACGAGAAGAAGCTCGACCAGCTGTTCGCGAAAGGGAAGGACAAATGAGCGATCTCACCATGGCTCCGAAGCCCAAGAAGTCCGTCGCCCTGTCGGGCGTCCCGGCCGGCAACACGGCGCTCTGCACCGTCGGCCGCACGGGCAACGACCTGCACTACCGCGGCTACGACATCCTCGACTTCGCCGACCAGGCCGAGTTCGAGGAGGTCGCGCACCTGCTGGTGCACGAGAAGCTGCCGACCGCGGCCGAGCTCGCGGGCTACAAGAAGAAGCTGAAGGCGCTCCGCGGGCTGCCCGTGGCGGTCAAGGCGGCGCTCGAAGTCGTGCCCGCGTCGGCCCACCCGATGGACGTGATGCGCACCGCCGTGTCGGTGCTCGGAACGACCCTCCCGGAAAAGGACGACCACAACGTGCCGGGCGCGCGCGACATCGCCGATCGTCTGATGGCGTGCCTCGGCTCCGCCCTGCTCTATTGGTACCACTGGAGCCACAACGGCCGCCGCATCGAGGTCGAGACCGACGACGACTCGATCGGCGGGCACTTCCTGCATCTGCTCCACGGCAAGGCGCCCTCGGCCGAGTGGGTGCGGGCGATGCACACCTCGCTCATCCTCTACGCCGAGCACGAGTTCAACGCCTCCACGTTCACGTGCCGCGTGGTCGCGGGCACCGGTTCGGACATGTACTCGGCGATCTGCGGCGGCATCGGCGCGCTGCGCGGCCCCAAGCATGGCGGCGCGAACGAGGTCGCGTTCGAGGTGCAGTCGCGCTACGACACGCCCGACCAGGCCGAGGCCGATGTCGTGCGCCGCATCGGCAACAAGGAGATCGTGATCGGCTTCGGCCACCCGGTCTATACCATCGCCGACCCGCGCAACGAGGTGATCAAGGCGGTGGCGAAGCGCCTTTCGAAGTCCGCCGGCGACACGAAGCTCTACGACATCGCCGAGCGCCTCGAGGCGGTGATGGCGCGCGAGAAGAAGATGTTCGCCAACCTCGACTGGTACAGCGCGGTGTCCTACCACGTGATGGGCGTGCCCACGGCGATGTTTACGCCGATCTTCGTAATCTCGCGAACCTCGGGCTGGTCCGCGCATATCATCGAGCAGCGGATCGACGGTAAAATCATCCGCCCGGGCGCGAACTACACCGGCCCCGAGGACCAGCGCTGGGTGCCGCTCAAGGACCGCCGGTGATCCCAACAGGGAGTAGGCCATGACACGATTCAAGCTCGCGTGCTTCGGCGTCCTCTGCGCCACCGGCACCGCCGTCGCCGCGCCCGCCGACATCGCCGGAACCTGGGAATGCCGCCAGCCCGGCGTGAACTACGGCAACAAGCCGCCGATCCTGTACTTCACGGACGCGCCCGGCGGCGGCGCGTCGGCGGTCACGGTCGAGGTGGACGGCTTCTCGCGCGAGGTCTACGGCCGCGCCGAGCTCGCGCAGGATCCGGACGGCTGGCTGAAGGTGAAGCCGGCGAAAGGCCAGGAGTTCAGCGTGAAGCCCGAGGCCGACGCCCGGCAGCGCACCGCGAGCATGGCGCTGCGCTGGCCCGAGGCGAAGGCGGAGTACCGATGCCTGCGCCTGCCCTCCTCGGCGAGCCGCCCCGTGACCGAGTCCTCGCCCGGCGCCGCGAACCCGCAGGGAACGCTCGCCGTGCCGCCCTCGGGCGCCGCGCCGCAGGAAGCCGCTCCGCAGGAGGCCGCGCCCCAGAACGCCGCGCCGCCGCAGGCCCCCACGCCGCAGGAGCCCGAGAAGAAGCAATAGGGATGTCCGCTCCCATCTCGAATGTCCGGCCGAAGCCGGACAAAGTCCTCGTCGATATCGCCGATTACGTCGCCCGGCACGAGATCGAGAGCGCCGAAGCCTACGAGACGGCGCGCCTGTGCCTGATGGACACGCTGGGCTGCGGGCTCGAGGCGCTCGAGTACCCGGCGTGCACGAAGCTCCTCGGGCCGCTCGTTCCCGGGACCGTGATCCCGAATGGCGCGCGCGTGCCGGGCACGAGCTACCAGCTCGACCCGGTCAACGCGGCGTTCAACATCGGCGCGATGATCCGCTGGCTCGATTTCAACGACACCTGGCTCGCCGCCGAATGGGGACATCCCTCGGACAATCTCGGCGGCATCCTCGCGGTCGCCGACTGGCTGTCGCGCACCGCGGGCGCCGACCGCCGCGAGCCGCTCGTCGTGCGCGACGTGCTGACCGCCATGATCAAGGCGCACGAGATCCAGGGCGTGATCGCGCTCGAGAACAGCTTCAACCGGGTGGGGCTGGACCACGTGGTCCTGGTGAAGGTCGCCTCCGCCGCGGTCGTCTCGAAGATGCTCGGCCTCGACCGCGACCGGATCATCGACGCGGTCTCGAACGCCTGGATCGACGGCCAGAGCCTGCGAACCTACCGCCACGCCCCGAACACCGGCTCGCGCAAGTCGTGGGCAGCGGGCGACGCGACCGCGCGCGCGGTGCGGCTCGCGCTGATGGTGCGCGCCGGCGAGATGGGCTACCCCTCGGCGCTCAGCGCCAAGACCTGGGGCTTCTACGACGTCCTGTTCAGGGGCAAGCCGTTCAAATTCACGCGGAAGTACGGCTCCTACGTGATGGAGAACGTGCTCTTCAAGATCTCCTTCCCGGCCGAGTTCCACGCGCAGACCGCGGTGGAAGCCGCCATCGCGCTGCACCCGAAGGTCCGCGACCGCCTCGCGGACGTGAAGAAGATCGAGATCGTCACCCACGAATCGGCGATCCGGATCATCGACAAGAAGGGGCCTTTGCACAACCCGGCGGATCGCGACCATTGCATCCAGTACATGGTCGCCGTCGGACTGCTCAAGGGAGCCCTGACCGCGGCCGACTACGAGGACGCCGTCGCGCGGGATCCGCGCATCGACGCGCTGCGCGCGAAGATGGTCTGCATCGAGAACAAGCGCTGGTCGAAGGACTATCTCGATCCGAAGAAGCGCTCGATCGCGAACCAGATCCAGATCTTCTTCAGGGGCGGCGGCGCGACCCCGAAGGTGGCGGTAGAATATCCGCTCGGTCACCGTCGCCGCCGCCGCGAAGGCATCCCGGCCCTGGAAGCGAAGTTCCGCGCGAACCTCGCGCGCCGCTTCCCCGAAGCCCGGCAGAAGCAGATCCTCGACCTGTGCCAGGACGCGAAGCGCCTCGAGGCGACGCCCGTCGATCAATTCGTCGATCTGTTCGTTAACTGACTCGTCATCCGAACCCGCCATGGCCCACAACCTGTTCAACACCCTCCAGGAATTCAAGATGGCGTCGGGAAAGAAAGGGAAGCTCTATTCCCTGCCGGCGCTCGAGAAAGCGCTCGGCGCCAAGGTGTCCCGGCTCCCCGTTTCCCTGCGCATCGTGCTCGAGGCGGTGCTGCGCCACTGCGACGGCAAGAAGGTCACCGAGGACCACGTGCGCCAGCTCGCCTCGTGGAAGGCAAAGGCGGCGCGCACCGAGGAGATCCCGTTCGTGCTCGCGCGCATCCTGCTCCAGGACTTCACCGGTATCCCGGCGCTGGTCGACCTCGCCGCCATGCGCAACGTCGCGGAGAAGGTCGGCAAGGATCCCAAGGTGATCGAGCCGCTGGTCCCGGTCGACCTGGTCGTCGACCACTCGGTCCAGATCGACCACTACGGCGCGAAGAACGCGCTCGACCTGAACATGCGCATCGAGTTCGAGCGCAACAAGGAGCGCTACCAGTTCATGAAATGGGCGATGCAGGCCTTCGACACGTTCAAGGTCGTGCCGCCCGGCATCGGCATCGTCCACCAGGTCAACCTCGAATATCTCGCGCGCGGCGTGCACGAGAAGGACGGGATCTACTATCCCGACAGCCTGGTCGGCACCGACAGCCACACCACTATGATCAACGGCATTGGCGTCGTCGCCTGGGGCGTGGGCGGCATCGAGGCCGAGGCCGGGATGCTCGGCCAGCCGAATTACTTCCTCACCCCGGACGTGGTCGGCGTGCACCTCAAGGGGCGGCTGCGCGGCGGCGTCACCGCGACCGACCTCGTGCTCACCGTCACCGAGATGCTGCGCAAGGCCAAGGTCGTCGGCAAGTTCGTCGAGTTCTTCGGCGAAGGCGCCGAGAGCCTGACCGTCCCCGACCGCGCCACGCTCGGCAACATGGCGCCCGAGTACGGCGCGACCATGGGCTTCTTCCCGGTCGACGACCAGACCATCGCCTACTTCGAGGGCACCGGGCGCAGCAAGGACGAGGTCGACGCGCTCAGGTCCTACTTCAAGGCGCAGGGCATGTACGGCGTGCCGAAGCCGGGGCAGATCGACTACAGCGAGGTGGTCGAGCTCGACCTCGCGACCGTCGCGCCGTCGGTCGCCGGCCCGAAGCGCCCGCAGGACCGCATCGAGATCGGCAAGGTGAAGGGCAAGTTCGGCGAGCTGTTCTCGAAGCCCGTAGCCGAGGCGGGCTTCGCGAAGCGCCCCGAGGACCTCGCGAAGCGCTTCAAGACCCGCGACGGCATCGAGCTCGGCTCGGGCGACGTGCTGATCGCGGCGATCACCTCGTGCACGAACACCTCCAACCCGGGCGTCCTGCTCGCGGCCGGGCTCCTCGCGAAGAAGGCGGTGGAGCGCGGGCTGACCGTCAAGAAGCACGTGAAGACGTCTCTCGCGCCGGGATCGCGCGTCGTCACCGACTACCTGACGAAGACCGGCCTGCTGCCCTATCTCGAGAAGCTCGGCTTCTATCTCTCCGCGTACGGCTGCACCACCTGCATCGGCAACTCCGGCCCGCTCGCCGAGACGATCGAGGAGACCGTCAACAAGAGCGACCTCGTGTGCGCGTCGGTGCTCTCGGGCAACCGCAA
>DATDMW010000147.1:0-8663 GCA_036518595.1 Burkholderiales bacterium | reverse complement strand
AGCCGCGGCGCGACCAGGGTCCCGAGCGCGGCATAGACGAGCAGCGCGCCCAGCACGGCCGCCGCCGCTGCGAAGGGCCTGCTCATGCAGATTGGGCCGGCGAGCGATCGACTGGTTCCGCGGCGGGGCGCGGCCGCCCTGCGCCATGCGGACGCGGGCGAACCGCGGGCCTGCGTGCTAGTCTGAAGAACCATGGCCACGCCCCTCGCCCGCGCGCTGATCGCGTGCCTCGCTCTCCTCGCGTCGGCCGCGCCGGCCGCGACGCCGCCGCGCGCCGAGGACGTCGCGCGCGCGACGCTCGCCAACGGCATGCGCGTCGTCGTCGTGCGCAACGCGCTCGCGCCGGTCGTCTCGACCAGCCTGAACTACCTCGTCGGCGCGAACGAGACGCCGGAGGGCTTCCCGGGGACGGCGCACGCGGTCGAGCACATCATGTTCCGCGGCAGCCCGGGAGTGTCGGCCGACCAGCTCGCCGACATCGGCAGCATCATGGGCGGCGAGTTCAACGCCGACACGCGCCAGACCGTCACGCAGTACCTGTATACGGTGCCGGCCGAGGATCTCGGCGTGGTGCTGAACATCGAGGCGCTGCGCATGCGCTCGGTGCTCGCCGGCGAGGACGACTGGAAGGGCGAGCGCGGCGCGATCGAGCAGGAGGTCGCGCAGGACCTGTCGAACCCGCAGTACAACCTCTATACGCGCCTGCGCGCTGCGGTGTTCGCGGGCTCGCCCTACGCGCACGACGGCCTCGGCACGCGCGAGTCGTTCGAGAAGACGAGCGGCGCGATGCTCAAGGACTTCCACGACCGCTGGTACGCCCCGAACAACGCCATCCTGATCGTCGTCGGCAATGTCGATCCGTCGGCGACGCTGGCGCAGGTGCGCAAGCTCTTCGAGCCGATCGCGTCCCGCCCGCTGCCGGCGCGGCCCGAGGTCGCGTTCGCGCCGGTCGCGCCGCAGTCGTTCACGCTCGAGAGCGATCTCGCCTACGGCCTGCAGGTGATCGCGATGCGCTTCCCGGGGCTCGAGGACGCCGACTTCCCCGCGGTCGAGGTGCTGATCGACGTGCTGAAGAGCCGCCGCGGCGAGCTCTACGGCCTCGTGCCCGAGGGCGCGGCGCTCGCGACCGACTTCTCGTTCGAGCCGCTCCCCAAGGCGGGGCTCGCGTACGCGCTCGCCGCCTTTCCGGCGGGCGGCGACGCGAAGGCGCTGGAGACGAGGATGCGCGCGATCCTCGCGAAGGTCGCGCAGGAGGGCGTGCCGGCCGACCTCGTCGCCGCGGCGAAGCTGCAGGAGCGGCGCGACGCCGAGCTGCAGCGCAACTCGATCGCGGGCCTCGCCGCGGTGTGGTCGGAGGCGGTCGCGGTCTACGGGCTGGAATCGCCCGACGAGGACCTCGCGCGCATCGAGCGCGTGACGGTCGAGGACGTGAACCGCGTCGCGCGCAAGGTGCTCGACCTCGACCATGCCGTGACCGCGGTGATGACGCCGGTCGGGTCGGGCAAGCCGGTCGCGTCGCAGGGCTTCGGCGGAAAGGAGAAGCTCGCGCCGGGCGAGATCAAGCCCGTGCCGCTGCCGGACTGGGCCGCGCCGCTCGCGCGCCTGTCGGTGCCGGCGTCGAGCGTGCGCCCGGTCGTGAGCCGGCTGCCGAACGGCATCACGCTCATCGTGCAGCCCGAGGACGTGAGCGCGAGCGTGAGCGTCTACGGCCACGTCGAGAACCGGCCCGAGATGCAGGTCCCGAAGGGCCGCGAGGGACTCGCCGAGGTGATGGAGCAGCTCTTCCCGTACGGCTCGCGGCGCCTGGACCGCGTCGCGCTGCAGCGCGCGCTCGACGAGATCGGCGCGGACGCGAGCGCAGGCACCGATTTCTCGCTGAACGTGCTCGCCGAGCACTTCGACCGCGGCGTCGGCCTGCTCGCCGACAACCTGCTCGAGCCGGGATTCCCCGCCGCGGCGTTCGAGGTCGTGAAGCGCCAGGTCGCCGACACCGTCGCCGGCCAGCTCTCGACCCCGTCGTACCTCGGGCGCATGGCGCTGCGCGCGGGGCTGTTCCCGAAGAACGATCCGAGCCTGCGCGAGCCTTCGCCGAAGACGGTGGGCCGGGTCACGCTCGCCGACGTGCGCGCCTACTACCGCGCCGTGTTCCGTCCCGATCTCACCACCATCGTGGTGATCGGCAGGATCACGCCCGAGCGCGCGCGCGCCGTCGTGCAGCGGTATTTCGGGGGCTGGACCGCCGTCGGCCCGGCGCCGCGGACCACGCTGCCGCCGGTCCCGCTCAACCGCGCGGCGGTGAGCGCCGTGCCCGATGCGAGCCGCGTGCAGGACCGCGTGATCCTCGGCGAAACGCTCGGGCTCACGCGCGCGCACCCCGACTCGTACGCGCTCGACCTCGGCAACGCGGTGCTCGGCGGCGCGTTCTACTCGACGCGGCTCACGCGCGACCTGCGCAAGGAGGCGGGGCTGGTCTACTACGTGGGCTCGTCGCTGCAGTATGGGCGCACGCGGACGATCTACCTCGTCGACTACGCCTGCGACCCGCAGAACGTCGGCAAGGTGCACGACATCGTCGCAGGCGAGCTGGTGCAGATGCAGAAGACGCCGGTCGGCGAGGACGAGCTCGGACGCGCGAAGGCGCTGCTCGTGCGCCGGCTGCCGCTCGAGGAGGCGAGCGTGGACGGCATCGCGCGCGGCTTCATCGATCGCCGCACCCTGAACCTGCCGCTCGACGAGCCGGCGCGCGCGGCGCGGCGCTACGCGGCGCTCGGCGCGCGCGACGTGCAGGCGGCGTTCGCGAAGTGGGTCCGGCCCGGCGCGCTGGTGCGCGTCAGCGAGGGCCCGGCGCCGCGCTAGGACTCGTTGCGCCCGGAATGCGGCTGGCCCGAAGGCCCCGGTACGCGCGCCGCCTTGGGCACGTCGGCGTCGGTGAGCGGGGCGTTCGTCCGGACCGCGGGATGCGCGGCGGCGTAGTCCGGGTGGCGCGTGCGGTAGCGCTTCACGATCCGGTCCTGCACCTGCGCGAGCTCTTTCTTGTCCTGCTCGGTGGCCGCGGCCTTGGCCGCCTTCTGCTGCTCGAGCCTGTCTTGCTCGGCGGGGGTGGGCGGCGGCAGCTTCGCCCATGCCGTCATCGGGACCGCGAGGGCGAGCGCCGTCAACACGTGAAAGATCCTCATAGTCGTGAGACGCGTCGACCCGGGCCGATGTTCCGCAGCCTGAGCGCCGCAGCGGCGAGCGCGATCCCGACGCCCGCCGCCAGCCCGATCCACGGCCGCAGGTTGAGCCACAGCTGGACGCTCGTCCGGCGCGCATGCGCATCGAAGCGCCCGTGCGCGCCGTGGTCGCCGGGCACGGGCGCGTAGAGGTTGTCGCGGCGCCCCGCCGGCAGCGGCTCGTCGGTGTGCTGGCCGCGGTACGCCTCGGTCGCGAGGATGCGGTCGCCGAGCGCGGGCAGGAACCGGGCGCCGACGATGGCCTTGATCGCGGGCCAGCCGACCCAGAGCTCGCGCCGGCGGTGCGTCGCGGCGTAGTAGATCGCCTCGGCCGCGACCTCGGGCTGGAAGATCGGCGGCAGCGGCTGCGGCTGCCTCGTCATGCAGGTGCGGCCCCAGTCGAACTGCGGCGTGTTGAACGCCGAGAGCTGCACCATCGTGACGTGCACCTTGCTGCGCTTGTGGATCAGCTCGGATCGCAGCGAGTCGGTGAAGCCGCGGATCGCGCTCTTCGCGCCGCAATAAGGGGCCTGGAGCGGGATCGAGCGGTACGCGAGCGCCGAGCCCACTTGCACGATCGCGCCGCGGTTCCTCGCGCTCATGCGCTTGAGCGCGGCCATCGTTCCCCACACGGTGCCGAGATACGTCACCTCGGTCGAGCGGCGGAAGTCCTCCGGCGCGATCTTCTCGAGCTCGCAGAAGATGGTCGCCATCGCATCGTTCACCCAGACGTCGATCGGGCCCCACTCGCGCTCGACGCGCTCGGCCGCGGCCTCGACCTGGGCGTGATCGGCGACGTCGGCCGGGATCGCCATCGCGCGGCCGCCCGCGGCCTCGATCTCGCGGCGCGCGGCCTCGAGGCCGTCCGCGCCGCGGGCGAGCAGGGCGACGCGCCAGCCGCGCGAGCCGAAATGACGCGCGGCGGCGCGCCCGACCCCGGCCGAGGCGCCGGTGATGACGACGATGGGTGCTTGCTGCATGGAGCCTCCTACGGTGTCGGCGACGGCGGCGACGACCACGCGGCCGGCGCGATATGACGGGTGGCGTAATCGGCGCCGCTCAGCGCGAACAGCAGCGCCAGCATGAACAGCGCCGCGCCCGCGAACACGCGCACCAGGGCGGACGCGTGGCGGCGCAGGTGCATGAAGAAGGCCGCGACCAGGAGCGCCTTGGCCGCCGCGATCGCGAGGTTCGCGACCGAATTGAAGGCCCCGAGGTTCACGAAGGCGCTCGCCGCGGTCAGCGCGAGCAGCGCGATCAGCGCGGCCCATACGAGAACGTAAGTGCGCACCGGAGCCGGATTCATCGCCAGCGCTCCAGCAGGTAGATGAGGGGGTAAAGGAAGATCCAGAGGACGTCGACGAAATGCCAGTACAGCCCGGTCATCTCGACCGGGGCGTGGTAATGCGGCCCGAAGTCGCCGCGCCGCGCGCGGAGCGCGAGCCACAGCACGAGTCCGATGCCGATCGTCAGGTGCAGCGCGTGCAGCCCGGTGATGAGGAAGTACAGCCAGTAGAACACCTCGACCGCGCGCGCGTGCTCGCCCGCGAACACGAAGCGGAACGGCGGCACCAGCGCCTCGTCCCACTCCTTGCGGTACTCGATGCCTTTGACGGCGAGGAAGGCGACGCCGAGCGCGGCGGTGAGGGCGAGCAGCAGCGTCACGCCGCGCCGGCCGATCCACGACGCGCGCACCGCGAGCGCCATGGTGAGGCTGCTCGTGAGCAGCAGCGCGGTGTTCGCCGTCCCGAGCCACACGTGCGTGCGGCCGCTCGCGACCGCGAAGCCCTCGCCGTAATGGGTTCGACCGTAGAAGTAGGCGAGGAAGAGCGGCCCGAAGAACATCAGCTCGGTCGCGAGGAACACCCAGGTGCCGAGCGAGTCGGCCTCGCGCTGCTGCTCGCGTGTCTCGAACTGCTCGGCGATGCGGTGGGCGACGCTCATGGCTGGGCGATCCTCCCGCCCGCCATCTCCGCGTCGCGCTCGGGCGAGTAGGCGTACGGCTCCTCGGTCACGGTCGGCGCGACGGCGAAGTTGTCCTTGGGCGGCGGCGAGGGCGTGGTCCACTCCAGGCCGCGGGCGTCCCAGGGGTTCGCGCCCGCCTTCTTCCCCCGGAAGAGCGACCACGCGAGATAGCCGATCGGGAGCAGGTAGCCGATCGCGAGGATCGACGCGCCGGCCGAGGACAGCACGTTCAGGACCGTGAACTCGGGCGGGTAGACGTGGTAGCGCCGCGGCATGCCGTAGTAGCCGAGCAGGTACTGCGGGAAGAAGGTGAGGTTGAAGCCGACGAAGATGACGATCGCGGCGACGCGCCCCCACATCTCCGGGTACATGCGCCCGGTCGCCTTCGGCCACCAGTAGTGGATGCCGCCGAGGTAGGCCATCACCGAGCCGCCGACCATGATGTAGTGGAAGTGCGCGACCACGAAGTAGGTGTCGGTGAGGTGCACGTCGAGCGCGAGCGTCGCGAGGATCAGTCCGGTCATGCCGCCGATCATGAACAGGCCGACGAAGCCGAGCGCGTACAGCATCGGCGCGGAGAACGTGATCGAGCCCTTGTACAGGGTCGCGGTCCAGTTGAACACCTTGATCGCCGAGGGCACGGCGACCATGAACGAGAGCACCGAGAACACCATGCCCGCGTACATGGACTGTCCCGAGACGAACATGTGGTGGCCCCAGACGAGGAAGCCGATCGTGGCGATGCCGAGGATGGCGTAGGCCATGAAGCGGTAGCCGAAGACGCGCTTGCGCGCGAAGCAGGTGATGATCTCGCTCGCCACGCCCATCGCCGGAAGCACCATGATGTAGACCGCCGGGTGCGAGTAGAACCAGAACAGGTGCTGGAAGAGCAGCGGATCGCCGCCGAGCGCGGGATCGAACACGCCGACGTGCAGCAGCCGCTCGGCCGCGATCAGCACCAGCGTCATCGCCAGCACCGGGGTCGCGAGCACGAGGATGACGCTGGTCGCGTAGTGCGCCCAGACGAACAGCGGCAGCCGGAACCAGGTCATCCCCGGCGCGCGCATCTTGTGCACGGTGACGATGAAGTTCAGGCCCGTGAGGATCGAGGAGAACCCGGTGATGAACACGCCCGCCGCGGCGAGGATCACGTTGGTGTTCGAGAACATCGTCGAGTACGGCGTGTAGAAGGTCCATCCGGTGTCGACGCCGCCCGCGATCAGGGTCGCGACCGTGAACAGGCCCCCGAGCACGTAGATGTACCAGGACGCGAGGTTGAGCCGCGGGAAGGCGAGGTCGCGCGCGCCGATCATCAGCGGCATGAGGAAGTTTCCGAGCGTCGCCGGGATCGACGGGATCAGGAAGAACCACACCATGATCACGCCGTGGATGGTGAACAGCTTGTTGTAGGTGTCGGCCTGCACCAGGTCGGCCTGCGGCGTCGCGAGCTCCAGCCGGATCATCGTCGCCGCCGCGCCGCCGACGAAGAAGAAGGCGGTGATCGCGATCGCGTACAGGATCGCGATGCGCTTGTGGTCGTGCGTCGTCAGCCACGAGCGCAGCGTGTAGCCTTCCTCGAGGTAGCTCATCCGCTCTCGCTCTTCGTCGACTTGATGTACGCGATCAGCTCGAGCAGGTCGTCCTCGCCCACCTGTCCCTGGAACGACGGCATGATCGGATCGAAGCCCGCGACGACGTCGCGCTTCGGCAGCAGGATCGAGTCGCGGATGTAGGACTCGTCGGCGACGACGCTGCGCCCGTCGGCGAGGTGGACCGTGCGCCCGTACAGGCCCGCGAGGTCGGGCGCGTGCACGCTCGAGCGCGGGTCGTGGCAGCCGCTGCAGCCCAGCTCGCGGAAGCGCGCGAAGCCGCGCGCCGCCATGGTGCCCGCCGGCGCGCCCTGCGCGAGCCAGCGCTGGAAATCGGCGGGCTGCATCACGATCACGCGCCCGCCCATGTGCGCGTGGTCGGTGCCGCAGTATTCGGCGCAGCGCAGCGCGAACGTCCCCGCCTTCGTCGGCGTGAACGCGATCGTGGTGTAGCGCCCGGGCACGGCGTCCTGCTTGATGCGGAACGCCGGGACGTAGAAGCTGTGGATCACGTCCTGCGTCGCGAGCACGAGCCGCACCGGCTGGCCGGCCGGCAGGTGCAGCTCGTCGATCTCGCGCCGGCCGTTCGCGTGCTCGGCCTTCCACATCCACTGCTTGCCGACGACGTAGACGGGCATCGCGTCGGCCGCGGGCCGGTAGAGGCCCGCGTACACCGCGGCGCCCCAGACGAACACGCCGAGGAAGATCGCGAGCGGCGTCACGGTCCACGCGATCTCGACCGGCAGCTTCTTCGCCGGCGCGTTCGAGCGGTCGGCGCGCGAGCCGCGGCGGTAGCGCACCGCGAACACCAGCACGACGATGGTGATCGCGAGCGCCACCGTGCCGGTCAGCGCGACCATCGCGAAGAACAGCGCGTCGACGCGCGCGGCGACGTCCGAGGCCGCGGGCGGCAGCCAGAAGATCCCTCCGCTCACCGCGACCCCTTCCGGCCGGCGCGCCACGCGAACATCGCCGCGCCGGCGAGGAACAGGACGCCGGCGGCGCGCAGCGCGTCGAGGATCGCGGTGGTGTGCGCGCCCGCGGGGTCGAGGTGCGCGCAGAGCAGCAGCAGGGGCCGCGCGAGGGGACCGCGCTCGCCGCGGCGCGCCTCGGCGAGCGCGGCGCGCAGCTCGTCCGGATCGAAGCGCACGCCGGGAAACGTGCGGGACACTTTGCCGTCCGGCGTCAGCACCACGAAGCCCACGGGATGCGCGTATTCGTCCCCGTCGCGCGCGTAGCGGAAGCCCGCGGCCCGCGCGATGGCGGCCGTGTCGCCCGTGACGAAGCGCCAGGCGCCGCGGGCATCGGCCGGCAGGCGCCTCGCCTTCGTCTCGGCTGCGAGCGCGGGCGTGTCGAGCGGATCGATGCTGACGAAGAGCGCGCGATAGTCCGGGCCCGGGCGCAGCCCCGCCATGCGCAGGCCCTCGGTCACGCCGGCGAGCGTGGTGTCGCAGAGATTCGGGCAGCGCAGGTAGCCGAGCACGAGCACCACCGGCGCCGTCGCGTCGCCGAAGCGCAGGTCGATCGGCACGCTCGCGCCCGGGTGCGGGTCCCAGGCGAGCCGCTCGGGATGGGCGAGATGCGCCGAGGCCGGCAGCGCGACGAAGGCGAGCAACAAAAGCAGATCCTTCGCTGCGCTCAGGATGACATGGAACAGGCGCCTCACCGGGTCTTCTCCGCTTCCTTCGCCTCGAGCGCCATCGCGCGCTCGATCGGGATGTGCGCGCGGCCCGCGCGGCGATCGCTCCAGCCGTAGCTCTCGAGGCGCTCGCGCTTCTCGGCGCGGAAGGCCTCGAGTTCGGCGCCGGCCGCGGTCTGCAGGACCGGGCCGTCGACGCGCACCGGCGCCGCGCTGTTCGCGCCGTTGCGGTCGGCATGCACGATCGCGGACAGGCCC
>DATDMW010000146.1:0-15679 GCA_036518595.1 Burkholderiales bacterium | reverse complement strand
CGCGCGTCCGCGCTCGACGTCGTGCTCCTCGGGAGCGACAAGGCCGCCTCGCTCGGGGTCGATGTCGCGCGGCTGCAGGTGATCGCGTTCGCGGCCGCGACGCTCGCCACCGTCGCGGCGGTGCTCCTCGGCGGCGCGATCGGCTTCGTCGGCCTCGTCGTCCCGCACGTGCTGCGTCTCGCGGGAGTCCGGGCCCACCGCCTGCTGCTGCCGCTCTCGGTGTGCGCGGGCGGGAGCCTGCTCGTGGTGGCGGATACCGTGGCGCGCACCGCGACCGCGCCCTCGGAGCTGCCGGTCGGCGTGATCACGGCGCTGATCGGCGTTCCGGCGCTGCTGTTCCTGCTCGCGCGCGTGCGCTAGCCATGCTCGCCGCGCGCGCGATCGGCATCCAGGCTGGCGGACGAACGCTGGTCGAAGGACTGGACCTCGCGCTCGCGCCCGGCCAGTGCTGGGCGCTGCTCGGGCCCAACGGGGCTGGAAAATCGAGCCTGATCCTGGCGCTCGCGGGCCTGCGCGCGCCGCACCGGGGCGAGATCGCGCTCGACGAGCGTCCGCTCGCGCGCTGGCGCCGGAGCGAGCTCGCGCGCCGCGTCGGTGTCCTGCTGCAGGACGACACGCCGGACTTCTGGGGCACCGCGCTCGAGTACGCGCGGCTCGGGCGCTATCCCCGCTCGGGCGGCGCGTGGGGAGGCGGCGCCGAGGACGACGACGCCGCGCTCGGCTGGCTCGCGCGGCTCGACCTCGCCGAGCGCGCGCGTCAGCCCTACGTCACGCTCTCGGGCGGCGAGCGCCAGCGCGCGCGCATCGCGCAGCTGCTCGTGCAGGACGCGGCCCTGCTGCTGCTCGACGAGCCGCTCAGCCATCTCGACCTGCGCCACCAGGTGCAGGTCATGGAGCTCCTCGCCGAGTCCGCCCGCGCCGGCCGCGCGGTGCTCATGGCGCTGCACCAGCCGAGCCTCGCCGCGCGGTACTGCGATCACGCGGTTTTGTTGTATGATGCGGGCCGCTCCAGCGCCGGATCCTGCGCCGACATGCTGACGCCGTCCCGCCTCGAGGCGCTGTACCGATGCCGCCTGGAGTCCGCGGGCCTGTCGATCCCCACTTGATCAAGCGATTCATCAGCCGCGTCTTCCGCCTGGGCTCCGGCCCTCAGCCCGTCGTCGTCCCGCGCGAGAAGCACGGGCTCGGGCGCGAGCGCATCTCGTCCGGCTCGCGCAAGGTGTGCGAGGTGCTGCGCGAGCGCGGCTATCAGGCCTACGTGGTCGGCGGCGCCGTGCGCGACCTGCTGCTCGGCCTCGAGCCCAAGGACTTCGACGTCGCCCCCGACGCGAGGCCCGAGGAGATCAAGCGCCTGTTCCGCCGCGCGATCGTGATCGGACGGCGCTTCCGCCTGGTGCACGTGATGTTCGGCGACGAGACGGTCGAGGTGTCGACGTTCCGCGCGCCCTCGGCGCCCGAGCCCGAGGAGACGCTCGCCGGCGAGACCCACGAGCGCGACGCCGCGCCGGATCACCAGGTCGACGCGCACGGCCGCATCCTGCGCGACAACGTTTACGGCACGCGCGAGGACGACGCCGCGCGGCGCGACCTCACGGTGAACGCGCTCTACTACGATCCCTACAGCGAGGCGATCCTCGACTTCCACGGCGGCCTGCGCGACCTCGAGCGCAAGTCGGTGCGCATGATCGGCGACCCGCGCGGGCGCTACCGCGAGGACCCGGTACGCATGCTGCGCGCGGCGCGCTTCGCCGCGAAGCTCGGCTTCAAGATCGATGCGAAGACGCGCGCGCCGATCCGCGAGCTCGCGCCGCTGCTCGAGAACGTTCCGCCGGCGCGCGTGTTCGAGGAGATGCTGAAGCTGCTGCTCTCCGGGCACGCCGCGACCAGCGTGCGGCAGCTGCGCGACGAAGGCCTGCACCACGGCCTGCTGCCGTTGCTCGACGTGATCGTCGAGCAGCCGCTCGGCCAGCGCTTCGTCCAGCTCGCGCTGGAGCAGACCGACGAGCGCGTGCGCGCGGGCAAGCCCGTGTCGCCCGCGTTCTTGTTCGCCGCGCTGCTGTGGCACGAGGTGCTCGCCGCATGGAGCAAGGCGGAGAAGAAAGGCGCCAAGCGCATCCCCGCGCTCTACCAGGCGATGGACGCGGTCGTGGACATCCAGGTGTCGAAGCTCTCGATCCCGCGCCGCTTCACCGCGATCATGAAGGAGATCTGGTCGATGCAGCCGCGCTTCGAGCAGAGAAGCGGCCGGCGTCCGTTCGCGCTCACCGCCCACGAGCGCTTCCGCGCGGCCTACGACTTCCTCGTGCTGCGCGCGTCGAGCGGCGAGGTCCCCGAGGAGCTGGTGCAGTGGTGGACCCGATTCCAGCACGCCGGCGAATCCGAACGGACTACGATGCTGCTCGCGCCGGGGCCCGGCGAGCCCGGCCGGCGGCGCCGCCGCCGTCGCCGGAATCGCGGAGGCGGCGCCGGACAGCCCCCGGCAGCGCCGGCCGCCTGATTTCCGCGGCATCGCGCGCCCAAAAGAAGACAAAATCCTGACACCCCGGCCCTCTGCCGGGGTATCCTTCGCGGTTAGTTAACCAGGGAAGGACCGGTGCCCTCGGGAATCGCCACGGGCGAATGGGCGCCGGACAAAAATACGTTGCAAATGAATCAGATCGCCGGGAGGACCGCCCCGTGAAGCGCGTCCTTCTCGTTCATTTCTCGCAATCGGGGCAGCTCACGCGCGTGGCGCGCCGGCTCGTCGAGCCGCTCGCCGCGGCGGACGACGTCGAGCTCGTCGAAGAGGCGCTGCGTCCGGTCGCGCCGTACGCGTTCCCGTGGTCGTTCTTCGGCTTCCTCGACGCGATGCCCGAGTCGGTTCTGCTCGACCCGCCCGCGCTCGAGCCGCTCGCCGTGCGCGGCGACGAGCATTTCGATCTGGTGGTTCTCGCGTACCAGGTGTGGTTCCTCGCGCCCGCCGGTCCGATCACCGCGTTCCTCAAGAGCGAGACGGGCAGGCGGCTGCTCGCCGGTCGCCCGGTCGTGACCGTCATCGCCTGCCGCAACATGTGGCTGGTGGCCCAGGAGGCCGTGAAGGGCCTGATCGCCGATGCGGGCGGCGTGTTGAAAGACAACGTCGTGTTCACCGACCAGGGCGGAACGGTCGCGACCCTGGTGACGACGCCGCGCTGGGTGCTGACGGGAAAGAAAAACGCATTCTGCGGCCTGCCGCCCGCGGGCGTCGCCGAGGAGGAGATCGCGGGCGCCGACCGCTTCGGCCGCGCGCTCCTCGCGGCGCTGCGCGCCGGACGCGAGCGCGACGGACGGCCGATGCTCGCGGGTCTCGGCGCGGCGCGAGTCGATCCGACCCTGATCTTCAGCGAGCGCGCGGCGCGCCGCGCGTTCGGCGCATGGTCGCGCGTGATCCGCCTCGGCGGCAGGCGCGGCGCGGCGACCCGCCTGCCGTTCCTCGCGCTGTTCTGCGTCTACCTCGTGGCGATGGTGATCGTCATCGTGCCGCCCAGCCTGCTCGTGCAGCGGTTGCTGCGTCCGCTGCTCGCGCGGCGCCTCGCGTCGCAAAAGGCGTACTTCGAGCTGCCTTCGGGCGGCTAGACGGCGATGAGCCGACGTACGACCTACATCACGCGCACCGCGGCGCTGCTGCCGAACGCGCCGGTCGAGAACGACGCGGTCGAGGCGATCCTCGGCCAGGTGGGCGACCGGCCGTCGCGCGCGCGGCGCCTGGTGCAGCGCTCGAACGGCATCCGGCGGCGCCACTACGTGATCGACCCCAAGACCGGCGAGCCGACCCACAGCAACGCGAGCCTCACCGCCGCGGCGGTGAAAGGACTGGTCGGCGGCGGCTTCGCGCTCGAGGACATCGCCTGCCTCGCGTGCGGCACGTCGAACCCGGACCAGCTGCTGCCCAACCACGCGGTGATGGTGCACGGCGAGCTCGGCGCGCCGGTGTGCGAGGTGGTCGCGACCTCGGGCGTGTGCGTCTCGGGCATGACCGCGCTCAAGTACGCCTGGATGGCGGTCGCGTCGGGCGACGCGAAGAACGCGATCGCGACCGGCTCGGAGGTCGCGTCGCTCGGCCTGCGCGCGCACAACTACGACGGCGAGCGCCAGCAGGACGTCGCGGCGCTCGAGGCGCAGCCCGGCCTCGCGTTCGAGAAGGACTTCCTGCGCTGGATGCTGTCCGACGGCGCGGGCGCGGTGCTGATCGAGCCCGCGCCGCGCAAGGGTCTCAACCTGCGCATCGAGTGGATCGACGTGTTCTCGTACGCACACGCGATGCCCGCGTGCATGTACATGGGCGCGGAGAAGGAGGCCGACGGCCGCCTGCGCGGCTGGATGCGCTACGACGTCGCCGATCGCGACCGCCACTCGGTGTTCGCGATCAAGCAGGACGTGCGGCTCCTGAACGAGTCGGTGATCGAGTATACGGTCGTGAAGCCGCTGCGCAAGGTCCTCGAGCGGCGCGAGGTCACGCCGGCCGGCGTCACCTGGCTGCTGCCGCACATCTCGTCGGAGTACTTCCGTCAGCCGGTGGCCGACGGCTTCGCGCGCGCGGGCCTGCCGCTGCCGCAGGACAAGTGGTTCACCAACCTCGACCACGTCGGCAACACCGGCTCGGCCTCGGTCTACCTCATGCTCGACGAGCTGGCGAAGAGCGGCCGCCTCAAGGAAGGCGACCGGCTGCTGTGCTTCGTGCCCGAGAGCGGGCGCTTCTCGAGCAGCTTCATGGTCCTCACCGTCGTCAATCATGCGTGAGCGCGACGTCCCGCAGGAGGGCAACGTCACGCTCGCCGGGCACCGCAAGGCGGTGTACGCGGTGGGCGAGGACGGCCGGCTGAAGATCGTCGCCTCGCGCGGCTGGGAGGTCGAGGAGACGGTGACGCGCCAGGCGGTCGAGGAGCTCGAGCGGCTTGCGCGCGAGGCGCGCGAGCGCGCGCTCGACGGCACCGGCTCGACGCTCGAGTACCACATGTACCGCGCGCGCATGGACGTGCCGCTCCTGTCGCAGACGACCGGCCTGTGGCGCTGGCGCGTGAAGCGCCACCTGCGCCCGGGCGCGTTCGAGCGCCTGCCGGGCGCGATCAAGCGGCGCTACGCCGAGGCGATGGGAATCCCGGTCGAGGCGCTGGAGAAGCTGGACTAGCGATGCAGCAGCGGGCGATGCAGCCACAGGACGCGACGACAAAGCAGCACGGCAGCTTCACGCACGCGCACGCCGCGCACTGCGAGTCGGGCGTGATGGCCTCGCTCGTGCGCCACTACGGCTTTCCCTTCACCGAGGCGATGGCCTTCGGGCTGTCGTCGGCGCTGTGCTTCGCATACCTGCCGTTCGTGCGCATCAACGGCCTGCCGCTGATCGCGTTCCGCATGTGGCCGAAATCGATCATCCAGGGGCTGGAGAAGGGACTCGGCCTGGGCATGCGCTTCGAGACGTTCCGCTCGCCCGAGCGCGGCATGGCGCGCCTCGACGAGCTGCTCGAGGAAGGCAAGCTGGTCGGCCTGCAGACCTCGGTGTTCTGGCTGCCCTACTTTCCGTCCGACCTGCGCTTCCATTTCAACGCGCACAACGTGCTCGTGTGCGCGCGCGAGGGCGACGAGTACGTGATCAGCGACCCGGTCGCCGAGATGCTGGTGCGCTGCGCGCGCGCCGACCTGCAGAAGGCGCGCTTCGCGAAAGGCATGCTCGCGCCGAAGGGCCTGCTCTACTACCCGACGCGGAAGCCGGTGGCGCCGGACTGGGCGCGGGTCGGCCGCCGCGCGATCGCGAAGACCTGCCACGTCATGCTGCATTCGCCGCTGCCGATCATCGGCGTGCGCGGCATCCGCATGCTCGCGAAGCGCGTCGAGCGTCTCCCGGTCGACGGCAACGGCGGCGCGGCGCGCATGTACATGGGCAACATCGTCAGGATGCAGGAGGAGGTCGGCACCGGCGGCGCCGGGTTCCGCTTCCTGTACGCCTCGTTCCTCCAGGAGCTCGCCGCGCTCGCCGGCCACGGCGCGCTCGAGGGCTTCGCCTCGCGCCTGGTCGACATCGGCGACCGCTGGCGGGAATTCGCGGTCGCGGCCGCGCGCCAGATCCGCCGCCGCGATCCGCTCGCCCCGCCCGCGCTCGCGGCGCAGCTGCGCGGGATCGCGGACCACGAGGAGTCGTTCTTCCGCGACCTGCGCCGCGCGCAGCAGGCGTGGCGATGCTGAGCATCGAGGGCCTGTCGTTCCGGTATCCGCGGGGCGACGCCGATGTGCTGGAGGATGTCGCGCTGGAGATCCCCGCCGGCGGCATCTTCGGCCTGCTCGGGCCGAACGGGGCCGGAAAGACCACGCTGATCTCGATCGTCTCGGGACAGCTGCGCGCCGGCGCGGGCGGCGTCGCGTTCGCCGGCGAGCCGCTCGACGCGCTGCGCCGGCGGCGCCCGCATTGCCTGGGGCTGGTCCCGCAGGAGCACGCCTTCTATCCCATGCTCACGTGCGCCGAGAACCTGCGCTTCTTCGCGGGAGCGCAGGGGCTCGCGGGCGCGCGGCTGCGCGAGCGCGTCGAGGCGGTCGCGGCCTTCGCCCGCATCGAGGACGTGCTCGGCCGCCGCGCCGGACAGCTCTCGGGAGGCCTCAAGCGCCGCCTCAACCTCGCGATCGGCCTGCTCACCGAGCCCGACATCGTGCTGCTCGACGAGCCGACGGTCGGCGTCGATCCGCAGTCGCGCGCCTTCCTGCTCGACTCGATCCGCTCGCTCGCGGGGCCCGGGCGCGTGATCGTCTACACCAGCCACTACATGGAGGAGGTGCAGGCGATCTGCGACCGCATCGCGATCATCGACCGCGGCCGCGTGCTGCTCTCGGGCACGCTCGACGACGTGCTGCGCGACGCGTCGAACCTGCTCACGCTGCGCCTGCGCGCGCCGCTGCCGAAGTGGCTGGCCACGGAATGGACCACGCGCTACGCGCTCGCCGACGACGGCGACGCGCGCTATCGGCTGCGGCTGCCCGACGCCTCCGCGATCGCGGGGACGATCGAGTCGGCGCGCGCCGCGGGCTGCGAGCCGCTCGCGGTCGCCTACGGCGAGCGCGACCTCGAGCAGGTGTTCATGCAGCTCACGCGGCGCTCGCTGCGGGACTGAAGGCGCGAACCATGCGACGGCTGCTCGCTCTTTGGAAGAAGGAATGGCTCGCGCTCGCGCGGGACGTGCACGGCCTCGCCGTGCTGTTCCTGATGCCGGCGGCGTTCATCGTCATCATGTCGCTCGCGCTGTCCGACGCCTTCAAGGACGACGCGGGCCGCAGCACCGACTTCGCCGTGCTCGGCACGGAGGACGCCGTGCTCGCCGAGCGCCTCGCGCAGAGCCTCGCCGGCGGGGGCTTCCGCGCGACGCCCGCGCCCGCCGACGAAGGCGCGGCGCGCGACAGCGTGCGCCGCGGCTCGCGCGGGCTGGTCCTCGTCGTGCCGCCCGGCTTCGGCCGGACGCTCGAGACCGTGCCCGACCCCAAGGTGCAGGCGCCGGCGCTGGTGCTGCTCGCGGACCCGACGCTGCCGCCGACGCAGCTCGTCGCCTTCCAGCAGCGCGTGCTCGGCGCGACGCTCGGCGCGCGCATGTCGGCGCTGGCGACCGGCGCGGGCTTCTCGTCCGACCCGGGCGCCTTCGACCTGAAGCGCGCTGCGACGCTCAACGTCGAGGTCGTCGGCAACCCGCGCTCGGGGCGCCCCTCGTCGGTCCAGCAGAACGTGCCCGCGTGGCTGATCTTCGGCATGTTCCTCGTGGTCATGCCGATCTCGTCGCTGTTCATCGTCGAGCGGCGCGAGGGCACCCTCGCACGCCTGGTGTCGCAGCAGGTGCCCTTCTCGATGCTGCTGCTCGGAAAGGTCGGGCCGTTCTTCGTCGTCAACCTGCTGCAGACCGCGCTGATGCTGCTCGCCGGGCGCTACGTCGTCCCGTGGTTCGGCGGCGAGGCCCTGGTCGTGCCGCCCAGCTGGGGGCTGCTCGCCGCGGTGTCGGCGTGCACGAGCCTCGCGGCGATCGGCTGGGGGCTCGCGGTCGCCGTGTTCACGCGCACCGCCGAGCAGGCGATCGTGCTGGGCGGCGTCGGCACCATCCTGGTCGCGGCGATGGGCGGCATCATGGTGCCGCGCTTCGTGATGCCGGAATCGATGCAATCGGTCGTCGATCTCTCGCCGATGTCCTGGGCTTTGCAGGCCTTCCACGCCGTGATCCTGCGCCAGGGCGGCTGGAGCGACATCGCCCTTCCCTGCGCCAAGCTGCTCGCGCTCGGCGCGGCGCTGCTCGCGCTCGCGCTCCTCGTCCATCACCGCCGCCGGGTGTGACGGCTAGAATCCGCCCATGGCGGAGAAGGCGTTCATCGGCCTCGGGGCCAACCTCGGCGACCCCGGGGAGCAGCTGCGGGGCGCGCTCGCCGCGCTCGACGCGATCCCTGGAACGCGCCTGACGCGCGCCTCCTCCTTATGGCGCACGGCGCCGGTGGGCCATGCGGCGCAGCCAGACTTCGTCAACGCGGTCGCCGAGGTCGAGACCACGCGGGCGCCGCGCGCGCTGCTCGACGCGCTGCTTGCGATCGAGGAGCGCTTCGGTCGCGAGCGCAGCTTCGCCAACGCGCCGCGCACGCTCGACCTCGACCTGCTCCTTTACGGCGACCGGGTCCTTTCGGAGCATGGCCTCGAGGTGCCGCACCCGCGCATGCACGAGCGCGCGTTCGTGCTCGCGCCGCTGGTCGAGGTCGCCCCGGACGTCGAGATCCCCGGGAAGGGACGCGCGGACGCGCTCCTCGCGCGGTGCCGGGACCAACGAATCGAAAAAACCGGATGACCCCATGAGAGCCACCGTTCTGCTGCAGACCGTCGGTCTGCTCACCCTCTCGAACGTGTTCATGACTTTCGCCTGGTATGCGCACCTCAAGGAGCTCTCCGCCAAGCCCTGGTTCGTCGCGGCCCTGGTCTCCTGGGGCGTGGCGCTGTTCGAATACCTGCTGCAGGTCCCGGCGAACCGCATCGGCTTCACGCAGTACAGCCTGGCCCAGCTCAAGATCGTCCAGGAGGCGGTCACGCTGTCGGTGTTCGTGCCCTTCGCGCTGCTCTACATGAACCAGCCGCTCAAGCTGGACTATCTCTGGGCGTCCCTTTGCATCATGGGAGCGGTGTACTTCATCTTCCGCGCCTGAGGCCGGACGGCTCAGGCCAAGCTGGCCACGCGGGGCGCCGCCGAACGGTCACTTTGACCGGGAACAATCGGGGCATGCTCGCGCTGATTGGGAAGCTGGGCGAGTACCTGCGCACGGACGGCGTGTGGCGCACGTCGCTGCGCGCGCTCGGCCACGCCGTCTACCTCCACAATCGCTGGATCGACCGCGGCTTCGACCGGCGCTTCGGCACCGATACCTGCGGCGTGATCCCGCCCGAGGAGCTCGACCTCGGCGGCGAGCATGCTGCCGGCGCGAACCGCTACGAGCCGGTGCAGGTCCCCGCGTTCCGCCGCATCATGCGCGATCTGCCGATCCGCTACGAGGACCACACCTTTCTCGATCTCGGCTCGGGCAAGGGGCGAGCACTGCTGATGGCGTCGCGGGTCCCGTTCCGCCGCGTGATCGGCGTCGAGCTCTCGCCCGCGATGCACGCCGCCGCGGCCCGCAACGTCGCGATCTTCGAGCGCCGCCACCCGGAAGCGGCCCGGATCGAGCTGGTCCACGGCGACGCGCTGCACTACCCGCTCCCGGAAGGAAACCTCGTCTGCTTCTTCTACAACTCCTTCGGCTGCCCGCTGGTCGCGAAGATGCTCGCGCGCGTCGAGGCCGCGACCCGGGACCGGCAGCGCCACATCTTCGTCGTCTACCGCAACCCGGTGTGCGCGGACCTGTTCGACGGCGCGTCCTTCATGCACACCGTCGCGCACCACCCCGCGTACCGCATCTACCGCACGCGCTGATCCGGCAGGCCGGCGGCCCGAAGCCCGCCGCGCTCGCCCCGCGAACCCGAGGGGCCGCTTGTGTATGATGGCGCGTCTTCCGCAAGCTTCGGACAGCATGTCGCTCTCGAAATACCGCTATATCGTCGTCGAAGGCCCGATCGGCGTCGGCAAGACGAGCCTCGCGCGGCGCCTCGCCGAGCGGCTCGATTCGGCGCTGCTGCTCGAGCGGCCCGAGCTGAACCCGTTCCTGCCGCGCTTCTACCAGGACATGGACCGCTTCGCGCTGCCGACACAGCTGTTCTTCCTGTTCCAGCGCGTCCAGCAGCTGCGCGAGCTGGCGCAGCTCGATCTGTTCAGGCGCGTGACGGTGAGCGACTTCCTGCTCGAGAAGGACCCGCTGTTCGCGCGCCTCACGCTGTCGGGCGACGAGCTGCACCTGTATCAGCAGATCTACGACTCGCTCAAGCCGCAGGCGCCGAAGCCCGACCTCGTCATCTACCTCCAGGCGCAGCCGGCGACGCTGTGGGAGCGGGTGCGGCGGCGTGGCGCCGAGTTCGAGCGCCCGATCACGCCCGAGTACCTCGCGATGCTCGCCGACAGCTACGCCCGGTTCTTTTATCATTACGGGGGAGGGCCGGTCTTGATCGTGAACTCGGAGCGCCTCAACTTCGTGCGCCAGGACGAGGACCTCGACCTGCTCGTCGAGCGCGTCGACGCGATGCGCGGCGGCCGCGAGTTCTTCAACTGGGGCGAATGAGCCCCGGACACGACCCCAGGGAAGGCGAACCATGAGCCGGCTATCGATCACGGCGATGCAGAAGATGCGCGACGACGGCGAGCGCATCGCCATGCTGACCTGCTACGACGCGAGCTTCGCCGCCGCGCTCGACGCCGCCGGCGTCGACTCGATGCTGATCGGCGACTCGCTCGGCATGGTGCTGCAGGGACACGACACGACGCTGCCGGTGAAGCTCGCCGACGTCGCGTACCACACCGCGGCGGTGGTGCGCGGCTCGAAGCGCGCGTTCATCATCGCCGACCTGCCCTTCGGCACCTACCAGGAGTCGCCCGCGCAGGCGTTCGCGAGCGCCGCGCAGCTGCTCGCCGCGGGCGCGCAGATGGTGAAGCTCGAGGGCGGCGCGGAATTCTCCGACACCGTCCGCTTCCTCGCCGCGCGCAGCGTCCCGGTGTGCGCGCACCTGGGGCTCACGCCGCAGTCGGTGCACGCCTTCGGCGGCTACCGCGTCCAGGGCCGCGGCGCCGAGGCCGAGCGCCGGCTCATCGAGGACGCGGTCGAGCTCGAAGCCGCGGGCGCGGGCATGCTCGTGCTCGAGGCGATCCCGGCGAAGCTCGGCGAGCAGGTCACCAAGCGCCTGAAGATCCCGACCATCGGCATCGGCGCCGGCGTGCAGTGCTCGGGGCAGGTGCTGGTGCTGCACGACATGCTCGACGTCTTCCCCGGGAAGAAGGCGAAGTTCGTGCGCAACTTCATGGAAGGCGCCTCGTCCATCGCCGACGCCGTGACGCGCTACGTTCGCGCCGTGAAGAACGGGAGCTTCCCGGCCGAGGAGCACACCTTCTAGTGGACATCCTGCACTCGGTCGCGGCCTTGCGGGAGCGGCTGCAGCGCGCCCCCGACAACGTGTTCGTGCCCACGATGGGCAACCTGCACGACGGCCACATCGAGCTGATGCGGCTCGCCAAGCAGCGGGCCGAATGCGTGGTCGTGTCGATCTTCGTCAACCGGCTGCAGTTCGGCCCGAAGGAGGACTTCGACCGCTACCCGCGCACGCTGCAGGCCGATGCCGACAAGATGCGCGCGGTCGGCGTCGACGTGGTGTTCGCGCCCGACGAGCGCGAGATCTATCCCGAGCCGCAGACCTTCGTCGTCGAGCCCTCCGACCTGCAGCACATCCTCGAGGGCGCGTTCCGCCCCGGGCATTTCCGCGGCGTCGCCACCGTGGTGCTGAAGCTCTTCAACATGGTGCGGCCGCGCGCCGCGCTGTTCGGGAAGAAGGACTACCAGCAGTACGTGGTGCTGCGAGACATGGTGAAGCAGCTCGCGCTTCCGCTCGAGATCATGCCGGTCGACACCGTGCGCGCCGAGGACGGCCTCGCCCTCAGCTCGCGCAACGGCTACCTGTCACCGGTCGAGCGCAAGGAGGCGCCGCGTCTCTACCAGACCCTGCAGGTCGCGCGCGCCGAGATCGCGGCCGGCAAGCGCGACTTCCAGCGGATGGAGCTGCAGGCCATGTCGACGCTCGCCTGGCACGGCTGGCGGCCCGACTACATCTCCGTGCGAAGGCAGTCGGACCTGCAGCCGCCGGCGCCCGGAGATCGCGAGCTCGTGGTGCTCGCCGCGGCCGTGCTCGGCCGCACGCGGCTGATCGACAACGTCGAAATTACGCTGTAGCGGACGCTGCAGCGTTCAGGACGGGTAAGGCTCCACCATCAGCTTCTCGACCGGGCAGCCGAGCGCCTTGGCCATCGCTTCCATGCTCTTCTCGTCGACCGCGACGGGCTTGTAATCGGCGGAACCGCCCTTCGCTTCGATGAACGCCTTGGCGTCCCCTTCCGAGTTCCACACGACGACGGGGTCCGGCGAGACGCCCGCAACCTGGACGCAGATCGGGACGCCGTCGGCCTTGTACACGATCGCAAACATGTCCGCCCTCCTCCCGTCCGTTGTTGCGCTACTCTAACCCATGTTCCGGACCCTCACCATAGCCGGGCAGGATCGTCGTCGGGCGGTACTTTGACGCGTTCCATGCAATTGTTCGCGGCGGGCCGGCGTCTCGAGCAGGTCGACGCAGCGCCCGCGTCGCCGGACGCGGGACAGATCCTCGTGCGCGTGCACGCGTGCGGCGTGTGCCGCACCGATCTGCACATCGTCGACGGCGAGCTGCCGGCGCCGGCTCATCCCGTCGTTCCGGGCCACGAGATCGTCGGCACGGTCGAGGCCGCGGGTGCCGGCGTCGAGCGCTTTCGCGCCGGCGACCGCGTCGGCGTGCCGTGGCTCGGATGGACGTGCGGGCGCTGCGCGTACTGCCGGTCGGGCCGCGAGAACCTCTGCGACGGCGCGCGCTTCACCGGGTACCACATCGCCGGCGGCTACGCCGACTACGCGCTCGCCGACGCGCGCTACTGCTTCGCGCTGCCCGCCGGCTACGACGACGCGCGCGCCGCGCCGCTGCTGTGCGCGGGGCTGATCGGATACCGCGCGTTGCGCATGGCGGGCGACGCCGATCGCCTCGGCCTCTACGGCTTCGGCGCGGCCGCGCACATCGTGGCGCAGCTCGCGCGCCACGAGGGCCGCAAGGTGTTCGCGTTCACGCGCGCGGGAGATGCGGCGTCGCAGCGCTTCGCGCTCGGCCTGGGCGCGGCGTGGGCGGGCGCCTCCACCGAGGCGCCGCCCGAGCCGCTCGATGCGGCGATCCTGTTCGCGCCCGTCGGCGCGCTCGTGCCCGCGGCGCTGCGCGCGGTCGCGAAAGGCGGGACGGTCGTGTGCGCGGGCATCCACATGAGCGATGTGCCGTCGTTCCCCTATTCCATCCTCTGGGGCGAGCGGCGCATCGTGTCGGTCGCGAACCTCACGCGCGCCGACGGCGAGGCGTTCCTCGCGCTCGCGCCGAAGGCGCGCGTCGTCACGTCGGTGGAGACGATCCCGCTCGAGCAGGCAAACGAGGCGCTCGCGCGCCTGCGCGAAGGCCGGGTCGAAGGCGCTCTGGTGCTGACGACGGGCTAGAGGCCGCGGACCCAGCGCACCAGCGTGCCCGAGTCCATCGCGCCCGACTGGCGCGCGACCTCGCGGCCGCCGCGGAACGCGATCACCGTCGGAATGCTGCGAATCCCATAGCGGGCCGCGATCGCCTGCTCGGCCTCGGTGTCGAGCTTGGCGAGCCGCGCCCGGGGCTCGAGATCGGCGGCCGCGCGCTCGAACTGCGGCGCCATCATCCGGCACGGACCGCACCAGGCGGCCCAGAAGTCCACGACCACCGGGATGTCGTTGGCGCCGACGTGGCGCTCGAACGCATCTGCGTCGAGCTCGACCGGGCGCCCGGTGAACAGCGCCTGCTTGCACTTGCCGCAGACGGGACGCTCGTCGAGACGATCACCGGGAACGCGGTTGGTCGCGGCGCAATGGGGGCAGACGCCGTGGACGGGCTCGGCCATGGCGCTCAGATGGGTCCGGCGCCCGGTCGTTTCAAGCGCGAGCGGTGCGATTAAAATCCCGCTCATGGAATTCGCCACGCTCCGGGCAGTGCACGTCGCCGCGGTCGCCGCCTCGGGGCTCATGTTCTTCGTGCGCGGCTTGTGGATGCTCGCGCGCTCGCCCATGCTCGAGCGCCGCTGGGTGCGCATCGTCCCGCACCTGAACGACACCGTCCTGCTCGTCGCGGGCGCCTGGATGGCGGTGCTGCTGCGCCAGGTCCCGGGCGTGTCGCCCTGGCTCACCGCCAAGCTCGTCGCGCTCGTGATCTACGTCGCGCTGGGAGCCGTGGCGCTGCGCCGGCGCCGCGTCGGCGCGTGGCTCGCGGCGCTCGCCGTGTTCTTCTACATCGTCGCCGTCGCGCTCACCCACGATGCGCTCCCCTGGCGTGCCTGGCGCTGACGTTGCAGGCCGCCGCGCGGTGGCGTGGTGGCTGATCGCCTGCGCGGCGCTGATCTACGTGATGGTCGTCGTGGGCGGCGTCACGCGCCTTACGCACTCGGGGCTCTCGATCGTGGAATGGCAGCCGATCGTGGGCGCGGTCCCGCCGCTCGACGCGGCGCAATGGCAAGAGGCCTTCGACCAGTACCGGAAGACGCCCGAGTACCTGCAGGTGAATCGAGGCATGACGCTCGCGCAGTTCAAGGACATCTTCTGGTGGGAGTACGCGCACCGGCTGCTCGGGCGGCTGATCGGCGTCGTGTTCCTCGTGCCGCTCGCGTGGTTCGCGCTCCGCGGCCGCGTTCCGCGCGCGCTGCTGCCGCGGCTCGCCGCGATCTTCGTGCTGGGCGGGCTGCAGGGAGCGCTCGGCTGGTACATGGTGCAGAGCGGCCTGGTCGACGATCCGCGCGTCTCGCAATACCGGCTCGCCGCGCACCTGGGGCTCGCGGCGGCGATCTACGCGGCCATCGTCTGGACCGCGCTCGATCTGCTGCGCGCGGGCGCGCCACGTCCGCCCGCGCCGGCCGGGCTGCGGCGCTTCGCGCTCGCGCTGGTCGGGATCGTGTTCGTCATGATGCTCTCGGGGGCGCTGGTCGCCGGGATCCGCGCGGGCCTCGCGTACAACACCTTCCCGCTCATGGACGGGCACGTGCTGCCGCCCGAGTCCTTCGCGCTCGAGCCGTGGTTCCGCAACCTGTTCTCGAACATGGCGCTGGTGCAGTTCGACCACCGCCTCGTCGCCTGGACGCTCGCGGGGCTGGTGCCGTGGTTCTGGGTACGCTCACGGCGCGGCGCGCCCTCGCCGCTCGCGCGGCGCGCGGGCGACGCGCTGCTCGGGCTGTTCATCCTGCAGATCGCGCTCGGGATCTCGACGCTGCTGCTGCGGGTCCCGGTGCCGCTCGCAGCGGCCCACCAGGCGGGCGCGCTCGCCGTGCTCACCGCGGCGCTGGTCGCCGCGCACGCGCTGCGCTAGAGGGACTTGTTCAGCTCGGCGGCCGTCTGCACCGTCGCGTAGGATCCCGACAGCGCCGAGAGGAACGAGCAGTGCACCTGCTCCGCGGGAACGCGCGTGTCGCCGAAGCTGAGCGCACGCGTCGCGCACGCGTCATGCGCGAGGACG
>DATDMW010000145.1:0-4181 GCA_036518595.1 Burkholderiales bacterium | reverse complement strand
CGAGGGCCGATGACAAAAGACACGCCCTGATATACCTTGATCAAAGGACAGTGATGCACACCATACATGTTAGACCGCACATGACACTCGGCGACAAACTTAAGGCACTACTGGCGCTCGGCAAGTCCGCTGGCGCATCCGCCACCGGCGGCGATCCATTGGATTACGACCAAGTGGTGTCATTGGACGCAGAGGATCTTGCAGAACAGGGAATCCTCGCTGCCTACCAAGCACTGCTCCCTCAGCTGAGGCAGTACGCTGCATCTCCCTTGGAACTCACCGAGACCATTGACAACGATGCCGCAATGTACTCAGTCTGCGCTGGAGATCAGAAGTTCGAAATATGGGAAGCAGGAGCGAAGAACCCAGACGGCTGGGAGCGCGCGACGGTGGCGTTCTTCCAAATCGTGAATGCCAGCCTCACTAGCTCGCCGTACAAGTTCTACGCTCTTTACGGTGGCAATGACCTGAGCGGCATATTCCTCACCGAAGTTGAATTTGCCGCTGCCCGCCGAGCGATTAAGGAGCCATCCAATCGGCCTTGGCTCCCAGTCGACGAGCCACCGCATTATGGGTACCCGGTCGCCGGTGCGGTCTAACAGGTCGTTCGACGCGGACACGCAGTGGCATTGCGCCGCAAGGCGTGCTGGTCAGCGTACGCCGTGCGGCGCAATGCCGCTACGTGCCGGTCAACTCCGACGTTAGACGCCATGACGGTCAAGCGCATGGACAACGTCGGCATCGTGGTCGAGGACCTCGATGTCGCCATCGGGTTCTTCACCGAGCTTGGGCTCGAGCTCGAGGGGCGCGCCCCGATCGAGGGAGACTGGGCCGATGGCATCACCGGATTGCGCGACATGCGCGTCGAGATTGCCATGATGCGGACGCCGGACGGTCACGGCCGGCTCGAGATGTCCCGATTCCTCGCGCCGCCCGCGGTCGCCGATCACCGCAGCGCTCCGGTGAACGCTCTCGGTTACCTGCGCGTGATGTTCACCGTCGAGGACATCGACGATACGCTCGCCCGGCTCGGGAAACGCGGCGCGAAGCTCGTCGGCGAAGTGGTCCGGTACCGGGACGTGTATCGCCTCTGCTACATCCGGGGCCCCGAAGGAATTCTCATCGGGCTCGCCCAGGAGCTCGGGCAGCACGCTTACCAATCGAATGCCGAGGGACCCACATGAAGCCGTTCACGACCATCGCTGTCGTTTTCCTCGCGGCAATCGCCGTTCTCCATTTGTTTCGGCTCCTCGCGGGCTGGGAAGTCAGTGTCGTTGGGTTCGTCATCCCGGTCTGGTGGAGCGTCATTGGCTTTGCCGTTCCGGGTGGCCTCGCGTTCATGGTCTGGCGCGAGCACGCGCGAGCGTGAAAGCCCGGCGTGCGAGCATCGGCGACTTGCCGGTAGCGCCGACGACGGTCACGGACGCCTCCGAGCCGATCGGGTTTCCGAGGGTCCATGCCGCGATCAAGTGGGCGATCGTGGTCGCACTGGTGCTCATGGCGATCCTGGCGGCGGCATTTTGGGCATTGATCCTGGGTGGATTCGCCGCTTCCGGATTTCATGCATCCGACCCGGCGGGTGGACAAGCCGAGGTGGTGATCACTCCCGAGTGCGCGTGGCCTTACAGCGTGGACGATCACGACGCTCAAGCCGTATGCCGGATGTTCTACCGCCTGACGCCCGAGCAACGTGCCCAGGTCCTGAAGGCGCGCAAGTAAAACCCTCGCTGAGCGATCAGCCCTCCGCCGGCTGCAGCCGGTGGTGGAACACCGACGAGTCGACTGCCACCGCCGCGCGCCATTTCTCCGCGACGAAGATCGACACGCGGTCGCCGTGCCGGCGCAGGCGGACGAGCAGCTCGCGCAGCGCGTCGGCGCCGGGGTCGCACAGGTCATCGACGTGCAGGTCGAGGCGCGAGCGGCCGTTCGCGAGCAGGCGCTCGATCGGGCGCGCGATGCGGCGGAAATACTCGTTCGGCACCTCGCCGCGGATGCGCAGCGACACCGAGGCCGCGGTGCCCAAGCGCCTGAGCGCGAGCGCGATCCGGCCTTCGGGGGCGTGGCGCGCCGCGGCCCGGCGCAGCGCGCGTCGCACGCGCACGAGCGCGGAGTCGCGGCTGGCCGCGACGTGGAAGTGCCGCTCGACGTAGCTGTGCATCGCCAGGCCCGCGATCCAGTCGACGATCGCGAGCGGGATCTTGCGCGGCGCGGTCCAGGGCACGGATGTCAGGAACGCCGCGATCCGTCCCGGCCCGCCCGGGAGGATGCCGCGGAAGAAGAGCTTCGCCACGATCCCGGCCTGCGCCGCGCCCGAGTACTCGCCGCGGTATACGGGATCGGCCATGTAGCGCATCTTGTTGCGGATGCGCCGCGCGATGCCGGCGTCGGAGGCGAGCCGCTGGTGCAGCCGCCGGTACAGCGCCACCATGCGGTCGTAGGTCATGTTCTTCGGCACGACGTTGGTCGCGAGCTTGGTGTTGTCGCTGTGGCCGGTGTCGCGGCGCAGCCGCCCTTCCTGCTCCAGCCGCTCGTAGAGCGGCGTGCGCGGCAGCGCGGTGAGGAGCCCCGCCATCGCCGCCTGGATCCCGGATTCGACGATGAAGTCGTGCTGCACATCGAAGGTCGCCTCGGTGTCGCGGTCGAAGCCGATGATGAAGCCCGCGAGCACGTCGATGCCGTGGGCGTAGAGCTTGCGCACCGAGACGAGCGGGTCCTCCTTCGTGTTCTGGATCTTGCGCGTCGCCTTCAGCGTCTCGGGGTCGGGCGACTCGATGCCGGTGAACACCCAGGTGAAGCCCGCGGCGCGGAACAGCGCGAGCAGCTCCGCGTCCTGGGCGAGGTTCAGCGAGACCTCGGTGCCGAAGTTGAAGGGGTGGCCGTGCCGCGCCTGGTAGTCGGCGAGGAAGCGCAGCAGCTCGCGCGCGACCGGCTTGTTGCCGATCAGGTTGTCGTCGACGAAGAACAGGTTCGTCGCCCCGAGCGCGCGCAGCGCGTCGAGCTCGCGCCCGACCTGCCCGGGCGTCTTGTGGCGGGGCTTGCGGCCGAACATGACGATGATGTCGCAGAACTCGCACAGGAACGGGCAGCCGCGCGAGAACTGCAGCGTCGCGGTCGTATACCGGTCGAGCTTGAGAAGATCGAAGCGCGGCACCGGCGAGTCGGCGAGGGCCACGACGCCGGTCTCTCGGTAGAGCGCCTTCGCGCATCCCGCCTCGAAATCACGGCAGAACTCGGGCCAGATGGTCTCGGCCTCGCCGGCGATCACGCTGTCCGCGCGCCCCGCGTACTGCTCGGGGCACAGCGACGCGTAGCTGCCGCCCGCGACCACGGTGTGGCCGCGCGCGCGGTAGAAGTCGAGCAGCGCCTGCTGGCGCTCGTGCTGCACGCCCATGCCGCATACGCCGACGATGTCGGCCTCGGGATCGAGCGGCACGGGCTCGACGTTCTCGTCGACGATCTCGACGTGCCAGTGCCGCGGGCACAGCGCGGCGAGCGTCGCCAGGCCGAGCGGCGGGTTGATCGCGCGCTTGCCGGGCAGCACGGAATCGACCGCCCACTTGAACGACCAGAAGCTCTCGGGATAGCGGGGATTGATCAGCAGGAGGCGCATCGCGCTCGCTCCTCGGAGAAGGAAGTCGAATGTAGTCTGCGCCCGCCGCCCGGGCTGTGACCCGGGTCACGCGCGGCGGAGTCAGTCGGCGCGATCGCCGTACGGCCCGAAGCCGCGCGCGACGTAGGCCACGACGGCGTCGATGTCGGGCGGCGCGAGCACCGATTTCCACGCCGGCATCGAAGTCCCCGGCAGCCCCTCGCGCACCGCGCGCGCGATCCGCTCGCGCGTCGCCGCGCGCCGGAACTCCGGGTCGGCGAGGTCGCGCGGATGCGGCTCCATGAACGTGCCGATCCAGTTCCGGCCGCTGCCGTCGGCCGCGTGGCAGAACGCGCAGTTCTTCCGGAACAGCGCCT
Source organism: Burkholderiales bacterium (assembly GCA_036518595.1). Taxonomy (GTDB): domain Bacteria; phylum Pseudomonadota; class Gammaproteobacteria; order Burkholderiales; family SG8-39; genus VBDM01. The sequence continues at coordinate 215 of DATDMW010000145.1, read as the reverse complement.
CGCCGCGGCGCTCGAGCGGCGTGGCGTCCGCGAGTCGCGGCGCGACGTCGTGCTTCGCGTAGGGACCGGCGGCGTAGTCCTCGCGCTTCACCTTGCCGCCGTGCGTCTCGTCCGCGGGCGGCGCGCGGTCGTGCAGCGCCGCGCTGTACGCATGACAGCTCGCGCAGGCGTCGACGTTGAGCGGGAAGGACACCGCGCGCGTCTCCCAGACGGGC
>DATDMW010000144.1:0-5093 GCA_036518595.1 Burkholderiales bacterium | reverse complement strand
GCGCGCCGCGCCGCGGCCGCCGGAGACCGGGGCGCCCGATCGCGTCGCCGAGCGCCGCGGCGGCGCGCCGGTGCGCATCGCCGTCGCCCGCGACGCGGCGCTCCACTTCTATTACCAGGAGAACCTCGACCTGCTCGCGTGCAAAGGCGCCCAGATCGCCCCGTTCAGCGTGCTCGACGACGACCGGCTGCCGGGCGGTGCGCACGGCCTGTATCTCGGCGGCGGGTTCCCCGAGCTGTTCGCGGAGAAGATCGCCGCGAACGCGACGATGCTCGACGCGATCCGCGTCTTCGCGGCGGCCGGCGGGCCGATATACGCGGAGTGCGGCGGCTTGATGATCCTCTGCGATGCGCTGGTGGATCTCGAGGGACGGCGCCACGCGATGGCAGGTCTCGTGCCGGCGACCTCGGTGATGCGGCGTGATCAGCTGTCTCTCGGGTACGTCGAGGTCGAGGCGCTGCGCGACACCATGCTCGCGCGCGCCGGGGACCGCTACCGCGCGCAGACCTTCCACCATTCGGTGCTCGAGGACGCGCGCTTCGCGCCGGCGCTCAAGCTGTATCATGGCGGCAAGACCACGTTGGATGGCTGCGCCGAGGGCAACCTGCTCGCGAGCTACGTGCACGCGCACTTCGCCGCCCAGCCGGCATTGGCGGAGCGCTTCGTCGAGCGCTGCCGCGACACCATGAAAACCACGCACTGAAAAGGAGACGACGATGAAACACGGGCTCGTGGTCCTGCTGATCGTCATGGCGCTGGCCGGGCGCCTCCTGCCGCACCCCGACAACTTCACTCCGGTGCTCGCCATCGCCCTGTTCGGCGGCGCGATGCTTCCCGGGGCGGCCGCGTTCGCGGTCCCGGTGACCGCGCTGTTCCTGAGCGACCTCGCGCTCGGGAATTCTTTCGGATGGATGACGGCCGTGGTCTACGGCGCGTTCCTAGCCGGCACCGGCATCGGCCGCTGGCTGGCGACGCAAAGGACTTGGACGCGGACCGGCTTCGCCGCGGTCGGCGGGTCGCTCCTGTTCTATCTGGTGACCAACTTCGCGGTCTGGGCACTCCCGGGCAACCACGCGCCGCTCTATCCGCCTACGCTCGACGGCCTCGCCGAGAGCTACTGGATGGGACTGCCGTTCCTGCGCAACGGGCTCGCCGGGGACCTGTTCTGGACCGCCGTGCTCTTCGGCGCGTTCGATCTCGTGCGCTCGCGCGCCGGGCGCGCGCCGGCCTAGCGGCATGCGCATTGTCTCGCTGCTCCCCGCGGCGACCGAGATCGTCGCGGCGCTCGGCTTCGCCGACTCGCTGGTCGGCGTGTCGCACGAGTGCAACTATCCGCCCGAGGTCAACGGCCGGCCGCGCGTCACGCATTGCGAGGTCTACGGCAAGGGCCTGCCGAGCGCGGAGGTCGACCGCTGGGTGAGCGGTGAGCTCTCGTCGAACGGCACGCTGTACACGATCGACGAGCCGCTGCTGCGCCGCCTGGCGCCGGATGTGATCATCACGCAGCAGCTGTGCGACGTCTGCGCCATCGATTACCGCACGATCTCCGCGATCGCGCACTCGCTCCCCGGCAAGCCGCAGCTCGTGAGCCTCTCGCCCTCGTCCTTCGCCGACGTGCTGGATGACATCCGCCGCGTCGCGGCCGCGCTGGGCGCGCCCGAGCGCGGCGACGCGCTGGTCGAGTCGCTCGAGCGCCGCGTCGAGGCCGTGCACGCCAAGGCCTCGCGCGCCCAATCCCGGCCCCGGTGCGTGCAGCTCGAATGGATCGATCCGCTCTACTGCAGCGGCCATTGGAGCCCCGAGCTGGTCGAGATCGCGGGGGGCGTCGATCCGCTCGGCCTCAAGGGCAAGCCCTCGGTGCGCACCGCCTGGGACAAGCTCGTCGAAGCGGCCCCCGATATCCTGGTGCTCGCGTGCTGCGGCTACGAGATCGAGCGCACCCTCGCCGACCTGCGCATCCTGCAGTCGCGCCGCGCGTGGGACTCCCTGCCGGCGGTCCGCGAGGACCGCGTCTACGCGGTCAATGGCTGCGCTTATTTCAGCCGGCCCGGACCCAGGCTCGTCGACAGCCTGGAGATCATGGCCGAAATCATCCACCCGGAGATCTTTCCGCGGCGCTCCGCGGCGAGCGACCTCGTCCGCGTCGAGACACCGCGCCACATCGCGTCGTCGTAGCGCGCGCGCTGCGCGCCTGCTTTGGCCGCCGCCGGGTTCTCTGCTATCTTGCCCGCCATGCCCTACGGACCCGCCGACGCGATCGACCCCGGCGCGCTCTCGCGGGCGCTCGTCATCAAGCTGCGCCACCACGGTGACGTGCTGCTCGCGTCGCCCGTGTTCTCGGTGCTGAAGAACCTCGCGCCGCGAATCGAGATCGACGCGCTGGTCTACGCCGATACGCGCGACATGCTGTCCCTGCATCCGGCGATCGCCGAGATCCACGTGATCGACCGCGCCTGGAAGCGATCGGGCGCGCTCGCGCAGGCGCGCGCGGAGCTCGCGCTGTTCTCGCGGCTGCGCGCGCGCCGCTACGACCTCGTCGTGCACCTCTCCGAGCATCCGCGCGGCGCGTGGCTCGCGCGCGCGCTCGGCGCGCGCTGGGCGGTCGCGCCCGACTACGCCGACAAGCCGCGCTACTGGAAGCGCAGCTTTACGCACCGCTACGCGCTGCCGAAAGGCGCGCGCCGCCACATGGTCGAGTTGAACCTCGACGCGCTGCGCCGGCTCGGCATCCGGCCGGGCGACGACGAGCGGCGCCTCGTCCTCGTCCCCGGCGAGGCGGCCGAGCGCCGCGTCGACGCGCTGCTCGCGCAGGCCGGCCTCGCGGCGAAGGGCTTCGTGCATTTCCACCCGGGCTCGCGCTGGCAGTTCAAGTGCTGGCCCGCCGACCGGGCCGCGGCGCTGCTCGACGAGCTGGAGCGGCGCGGGCATCGGGTCGTTCTCACCGCCGCGCCCGATCCCGCCGAGCGCGAGCTCGTCGACGACATGCTCTCGCGCACGCGCGTGAAGCCGCTCGACCTCTCGGGGCAGCTGACGCTCAAGGAGCTCGCGGCGCTCGCCGGGCGCGCCAGGCTCTTCGTCGGCGTCGACTCCGCGCCCATGCACATCGCCGCGGCGATGCAGACGCCCGTCGTCGCCCTGTTCGGCCCGAGCGGCGAGCTCGAGTGGGGGCCTTGGCAGGTCGCGCACCGCGTGGTCGCGTCGACCGTGCATCCGTGCCGGCCGTGCGGCAACGACGGCTGCGGCGGCGGCAAGGTGAGCGAGTGCCTCACGCACCTGCCGCTCGCGTCGGTGCTCGGGGCGGTGGACGCGCTGCTGCGATGAGGCTCGCGCGCGGGCTCGTCGCGGCGCTGACGCTGCTCGCCTCGGCGCACGCCGCCGCGACAGCCATCGAGGTGCGCGACGACCGCGGCGTGACGGTCGTGCTCGACGCGCCGGCGCGCCGCATCGTCGCGCTCGCGCCGCACCTCGCCGAGATCGCGTACGCGGCGGGCGCGGGCGACCGGCTGGTCGGCGTGTCCAACTTCAGCGACTTCCCGCCCGCGGCGAAGCGCCTGCCGGTCGTCTTCGACTGGGGCCGCGTCGATTACGAGCGCGTGATCCAGCTCAGGCCCGACGTCGTCCTCGCCTGGCGCAGCGGCACGCCCGCGCTGCAGGTCGAGCGGCTCGAGCGCCTCGGCCTCAAGGTCGTGGTCACCGAGGTGCGCCACTTCGCCGACGTCGCCGCGCTGCTGCGCACCGTCGGCCGCATCGCCGGCACCGGGGCCAGCGCCGGCGCCGCGGCGCGCGATTTCGAACGGCGGCTCGCGACGCTGCGCGCGGAGTACGCGGCGCGGCCGGAGCTCTCCGTTTTCCTCGAGGTCTGGCACACGCCCATGATCACGATCAACGGCGAGCACGTGTTCAGCGAGGCGATCGAGCTCTGCGGCGGGCGCAACGTCTTCGCGCAAGCGCGCACTGCGACGCCGGTCGTGTCGCGCGAGCAGCTGCTCGGCGCCCGGCCGGAGGTCGTTGTCACCGGGTCCGCGGCCGAGCGCGACGCCTGGAGCGGACTCGACGCCGTGCCCGCGGTGCGCACCCACCGCGTATACGCGGTCGACGCGAACGACCTGCACCGTCCCGGCCCGCGGCTGCTCGACGGCGCGCGCGAGCTGTGCATCGCGCTCGACCGGGCGCGCGGCTAGGCGCGACCGTGCGCATCGCGCTCGTCCGGCAGCGCTACAACCCCCACGGCGGTGCCGAGCGCTTCATCGAGCGCGTTCTCGGCGCCTTCCCCGGCGGCGGCGCGACGTTCAGCGTCTTCGCGCGGCGCTGGACGGGCGCGCGCGCGGGCATCGAGGTCGTGCGCTGCGACCCGTTCTACCTCGGCCGCGTCTGGCGCGACGCGGGCTTCGAGCGCGCGGTGTGCCGCGCGCTCGCCGCGCGCCGCTTCGACCTGGTGCAGTCGCACGAGCGCATCGCCTGCTGCGACATCTACCGCGCCGGCGACGGCGTGCACGCGCAGTGGCTGGAGAACCGTCGCCGGGCGCTCGGGCCGGTCGGCCGGCTCGGCATCGCATGCAACCCTGCGCACCGCTACACGCTCGCGGCCGAGCGGCGGCTCTTCGCGAGCCCGCGGCTGCGCGCGGTGATCTGCAATTCGCAGATGGTGAAGGACGACATCGCCGGCCGCTTCGGCGTGCCGCTTTCGCGCCTGCACGTCATCTACAACGCCGTCGCCTCCGACGCCTTCTCGCCGGCGCTGCGCAAGCATCGCCGCAGCGTCCGCGCGCAGTTCGGGATCCCCGAGCAGGCGCCTTTGTTCCTGCAGGTCGGATCGGGATTCGAGCGCAAGGGTGTGGCGACGTCGATCGACGCGCTGGCGCAGCTCCAGGCGCCTTCGCGCCTGATCGTGGTGGGCGGCGACAAGGACCTGCGGCGCTACGAGGCGCGCGCCCGCCGCTCATCGGGGCGGGTCACGTTCGCCGGCCCGCAGAGCGATCCGAAGCCGTTCTACGGCGCGGCCGACGCCTTCGTGCTGCCGACGCTCTACGATCCGTGCCCGAACGCGGCGCTGGAGGCGATGGCCTGCGCGCTGCCGATCGTGACGAGCACGG
>DATDMW010000143.1:0-2675 GCA_036518595.1 Burkholderiales bacterium | reverse complement strand
GTCTGGCGGCTCTTTTACGACACGGTGAAGGGCGGCGACTTCCGCTCGCGCGAGGCCAACGTCTACCGCCTCGCCCAGATCTCGACCGCGATCATCGACCAGTGCGCCGCGCAGGGAGTGCCGTTCGCGCGCGAGTACGGCGGCACGCTCGCCAACCGCTCGTTCGGCGGCGCCCAGGTCTCGCGCACGTTCTACGCGCGCGGGCAGACTGGCCAACAGCTGCTGCTTGGGGCGTATCAAGCGCTCAGCCGGCAGATCCACGCCGGCAAGGTAGCGATGTACCCGCGCACCGAGATGCTCGACCTGATCGTGGCCGGCGGGCACGCCAAGGGCTCGAACGCCACGGCGATCTGGCGCGCCCACCGGCGCGGCGCCGCCTTCGCGAACCCGTGCTTCACGCAGATCCACCCGACCTGCATCCCCGTGACGGGCGAGCACCAGGCGAAGCTCACGCTCATGAGCGAGTCGCTGCGCAACGACGGCCGCGTCTGGGTGCCGAAGACGCGCGGCGACGCGCGCGCGCCCGCCGCGATCCCCGAGGCCGAGCGCGACTACTTCCTCGAGCGCCGATATCCGTCGTTCGGCAACCTCGTGCCCCGCGACATCGCGAGCCGCGCGGCCAAGGACGTGTGCGACGCGGGTCTCGGCGTCGGGCCGGGCGGCTACGGCGTCTATCTCGACCTCGCCGACGCGCTGGGCCGCCTGGGCCGGCGTGCGCTCGTCGAGCGCTACGGCAACCTGTTCGAGATGTACCAGCGCATCACCGACGAGGACCCGCTGGCCGTGCCGATGCGCATTTACCCGGCGCCGCACTACACGATGGGCGGCCTATGGGTCGACTACGCGCTCATGAGCACGATCCCCGGGCTGTTCGTCCTGGGCGAGGCGAACTTCTCCGACCACGGCGCCAACCGACTGGGCGCGTCGGCGCTCATGCAGGGGCTCGCCGACGGATACTTCGTCGCGCCGCCCGCCGTGGGCGATTACCTCGCGGGGGCCAAGCTCGCGGCCGTCGACGCGCGCCACGCGGCGTTCACCGACGCCGAGGCCGAGGCTGGGCGGCGCCTCGACGGCTTGCTGGCTGCCCGCGGGCGCCGCACGGCCGACGACTTCCACCGCGAGCTCGGCAAGCTCATGTGGGATGCGTGCGGCATGTCGCGCGCGGCGGGCGGGCTGCGCGCGGCGCTCGACCGGCTGCCGGCGTTGCGAGAGGAGTTCGCGCGCGATGTCGCCGTGCCGGGCGGCGGCCGCGAGCTCAACCAGGCGCTCGAGCGGGCAGGGCGCGTCTCCGACTTCCTCGAGCTCGCCGAGCTCATGTGCCGCGACGCCCTCGCGCGCGACGAATCCTGCGGCAGCCACTTTCGGGTCGAGCATCAGACGTCCGAGGGCGACGCGCGGCGCGACGACGCGCGGTTCGCGCACGTCGCCGTGTGGGAGCACGCCGGCGCGGGGGAGCCGCCGCGCCGCCACGAGGAGCCGCTGACCGTCACCGAGGTCGCGCCGAGCCGGAGGAGCTACCAATGAACCTGACATTGCACGTCTGGCGGCAGCGCGCCGCGGACGCGCCCGGCGCGTTCGTCCGCTACGAGATCGCGAGCGCCGCGCCCGAGATGTCGTTCCTCGAGATGCTCGACGCGTTGAACGAGCGCCTCGCGCGTGAGGGCGGCGACCCCATCGCGTTCGACAGCGACTGCCGCGAGGGCATCTGCGGCGCCTGCGGCTTCGTCATCAACGGCGTCGCGCACGGCCCGCAGGCGGGCGGGACGGTGTGCCAGCTGCACCTGCGCAGCTTCCGCGACGGCGAGGAGCTCTGGCTCGAGCCCTGGCGCGCGCGCGCGTTCCCGATCGTCCGTGACCTCGTCGTCGACCGCGGCGCGCTCGACCGGGTCATCGCGGCCGGCGGGTACGTGACGGCGCCCACCGGCAGCGCGCCCGAGGCCAATTCCGTTCTTGTCGCGAAGCCCGACGCCGACGCCGCCATGGACGCCGCGGCCTGCATCGGCTGCGGCGCGTGCGTCGCCGCGTGCCCGAACGCGTCCGCCTCGCTGTTCACGGCCGCCAAGGTCGCCCACCTCGCGCATCTGCCGCAGGGGCAGCCCGAGCGCGGGGCGCGCGCCCTCGGCATGGTCGCGCAGGCCGAGCGCGAGGGCTTCGGCGGCTGCAGCAACGTGGGCGCATGCGAGGCCGTGTGCCCCAAGGGCATCCGCGCGTCGACGATCTCGCTCTTGAACCGCGACCACCTGCTCGCGGCGCTAGCGGGTGCGCCGCGATCCTGACAGCACAGTCGGAGGTGAATCGGAGCTGGCCCAGCACGCGGTCTACGAGATCGAATCAGGCGCCCGCGGGCGTCGGCTCGCAGATGCGCTTGCGCGTGCAGGTCTCGCCCTTCTCGCAGGCCGGGTTGCAAACCGGCTCACAAGCGCCCGCCTTGCAGGCAAATCCTGGCGAGCAGGGTGGGTCACAGCTGCTGGCGGGCGCGGCCTTCGGCGCCGTCTCCGCTGAATCCGAGTCAGCCGCCTTGGCGGCCGGCACTGTCGCGCGAGCGGCCTTGAACGCCGTCCCGCGAATCACGAACTTGTTGTCGTAGCATCCCGTCTCCGAGTGCGGCTCGGTGACCGTATAGATCTGGACGTAGTCCGCGTGCATGGCCGCGCCCCGGTTCTTGAGCTCGATCA
>DATDMW010000142.1:0-5697 GCA_036518595.1 Burkholderiales bacterium | reverse complement strand
CCCGAGGCGATCTCGGCCGCGGTCTGCTCCTTCGCCGACATGGCCGGCGCCGTGAGCACGGTGATCCAGACGCTGCAGGCGGGCATCCCGATCGCGCGCAGCGAGGCGCTGTGCGGGACGACGATGAAGGCGATCAACGCGCACTCGAAGACGAGCTGGCGCGAGCAGCCGACGCTGTTCCTCGAATTCCACGGCAGCCAGGCGGGCGTCGAGGAGCAGGCGCGCCTGGTCCAGGAGATCGCGCGCGAGAACGGCGGCATGGATTTCGAGTGGACGACGAAGCCCGAGGACCGCAACCGACTGTGGTCGGCGCGGCACCAGGCGTACTTCGCGTGCCTGCAGCTGCGGCCCGGCTCGCGCGCGGTCTCGACCGACGTCTGCGTCCCGATCTCGCGCCTGACCGAGTGCATCGTCGAGACCTCGAAGGACATCGCGCGCGCGTCGATGCCCATTCCGCTCTTCGGCCACGTCGGCGACGGCAACTTCCACTGCGAGATCCTCATCCGTCCCGACGACGAGGCCGAGCTCGCCGAGGCGCGCGCCTTCAACGAGCGCGTGGTCAATCGCGCGCTCGCGATGGAAGGCACCTGCACGGGCGAGCACGGCATCGGATTCGGGAAGATGAAATCGCTGCGGAAGGAAATGGGCGACGCGGTCGATCTCATGGTCGCGCTCAAGCGCGCGCTCGACCCGGAGAACCTGATGAATCCCGGGAAGGTGGTCGACTTCTGAGCTAGGGCGCGAGCCTCAGGAAGTTGTCGCGGTAGTACTTCAGCTCGTCGATGGACTCGTGGATGTCCGCGAGCGCTTCGTGCTTGCCCTGCTTTGCGAGACCCTTGGAGATCTGGGGGCGCCAGCGGCGCGCCAGCTCCTTCAGCGTGCTGACGTCCAGGTTCCTGTAGTGCAGGTAGGCCTCGAGCCGCGGCATGTAGCGCGCGAGGAAGCGGCGGTCCTGGCAGATCGAGTTGCCGCACAGCGGCGAGGTCTTGCCCGGGACGTGCTCGGACACGAACGCGAGCAGCAGGTCCTCGGCGCCCGCCTCGGTCAGCACCGAGGCCCTCACCTTGTCGATCAGGCCGGTGCGCCCGTGGGTGCTCTTGTTCCAGTCGTCCATGGCAGCGAGCGCCTCGTCGGACTGATGCACGACCAGCACCGGCGCGGTCGCGACCGTGTCGAGCCGCGAATCGGTGATCACGACGGCGACCTCGATGATGCGGTCGCTGTCGGGGTTGAGGCCCGTCATCTCCATGTCGAGCCAGACGAGGTTGTTCTGATCCTTGGCCATGTGGCGCGGTGATGCGCGCTGTGACGAGCCGCGTTCGCGTATAAAATCGCAATTGTCGCACAACGTCGCTGCGCGCATCCCCGGCCGACCCATGCACTGGTTCACCGCGCTCTTCCTCCTCGCGCTCGCGGTCTCAACCGCGACACGCCTGTGGCTGTCCCTGCGCCAGCTGCGGCACGTGACGCGCGAGCGCCGCGCGGTCCCGGCGGGATTCGAAGACAGCATCCCTCTCTCGGCACATCAGAAGGCGGCCGACTACACGGTCGCGAAGACGCGGCTCGGCCTGCTCGAGACCGCCGTGGGCGCGCTCGTGGTGCTCGCGTTCACCGTCGGCGGCGGACTGCAGAGGCTGATCGAGGCCTGGTCCGGCGTGCTCGATCCCGGGGGCTACGCGCACGGCGTCGCCCTCGTCGTGTCGGTCGTGGTCGTCTCGGGCCTCGTGGATCTGCCGTTCAGCGCGGTGCGCGCCTTCGTCATCGAGCAGCGCTTCGGCTTCAACCGCATGACGCCGGCGCTGTTCATCGCAGACCTCGCGAAGCAGGCTCTGCTCAGCGCGCTCCTCGGGATCCCTTTGCTCTTCTGCGTGCTCTGGCTCATGGCGCGCGCCGGCGAGGCGTGGTGGCTGTATGCGTGGCTCACGTGGGTGGCGTTCAGCCTCGTGGTGCACTTCCTGTATCCGACCGTGTTCGCGCGCTGGTTCAACAAGTTCTCGCCCCTGACCGACGCGGCGCTGAAGGCACGCATCGAGTCGCTGCTCGCGAAGTGCGGGTTCCGCGCCAAAGGCCTGTTCGTCATGGACGGCTCGAAGCGCTCCAGCCACGGCAACGCCTACTTCACCGGCTTCGGCGCGGCGAAGCGCATCGTGCTGTTCGATACGCTGATCTCGCGCCTGCAGCCGCCCGAGATCGAAGCGGTGCTTGCGCACGAGCTCGGCCATTACTCGCTGCATCACATCTGGAAGCGGATGGCGCTGGTCTTCGCCGGCAGCCTCGCGACGCTGTGGCTGCTCGGCTGGCTCGCCGGCCAGGACTGGTTCTACACCGGGCTCGGCGTGCAGACGCCCGGGACCGCGGTCGCGCTGCTGCTCTTCTTCATGGCGGTTCCGGCGTTCACCTTCCCGCTGCATCCTCTCGCCAGCCTGTACTCGCGCAAGCACGAGTACGAGGCGGACGCCTACGCCTCGCGGCACGCCGACGCGGCGGAGCTCGCGCGCGCGCTGGTGAAGCTCTACGAGGACAACGCCGCCACGCTGACGCCCGACCCGCTGCACTCGGCGTTCTACGATTCGCATCCGCCCGCGGTGCACCGCATCGCGCGGCTGCAGACGCTCGGAGCCTGATGATGACACGCCTCGCCGACGAGCATTCCCGCGCGCTGCCCGCGGGCACCGCGCCGCTCTCCCGGGCCGAGATCGACGCGCTCCTTGCCGAGGTCCCGGGCTGGAGCTACGACGGCCGCGTGATCTCCAAGTCGTACTCGTTCGAGGACTACCATCGTACGATCGCGTTCGTGAACGCGCTCGCCTGGATCGCGCACCGCGAGGACCATCATCCCGACCTCGCGGTCGGCTACAATCGCTGCCGCGTGGAGTTCAGCACACACTCCATCGGCGGGATATCGCGGAACGATTTCATTTGCGCGGCGAGGATCGAGCGGCTGCTGAGCCCGTGAGCCCCGCGGCCCTGGTCTCGGGCCGCGTGGTCGCCGCGTACGGCCGGCGCTTTCTCGTCGAGACCGGATCGGGCATCCGCTCCTGCATCGTGCGCGGCCGCACCAGCGAGGTGGTGTGCGGCGACCGCGTCGCCTTGCGCCCAGCGGAAGCGGACGGCGGCGTGATCGAGGCGGTCGATCCGCGCTCGTCGCTGTTCATGCGCTCCGCGCCGCACCGCGCCAAGCCCATCGCCGCCAATGTCAGCCAGGTCGCCGTCGTCGTCGCGACCGACCCGAGCTTCTCCGACGAGATGATCGCGCGCGTGCTCGCCGCGGCCGAGCACCAGCGCCTGAAGTCGTGCATCGTGCTGAACAAGGTCGACCTCCCGGCCGTAACGGCGCGCGAGCGTCTCGAGCCTTTCGCTGCGGCGGGCTGCCGCATCGTCGAGACCAGCGCGCTGGGCGACATCGCCAACCTGCGCGCTGCGCTGCGCGGCGAGACCACGCTGCTTCTCGGACAATCCGGGATGGGAAAATCGACGCTCGTGAACGCGCTCGTGCCCGCGGCACAGGCGAAGACGCGTGAAATCTCGAAGTTCCTCGCGTCCGGCCGGCACACGACGACCAGCGTGATGCTGTACCGGCTGGACGCGGAAAGCGCGATCGTGGACGCGCCCGGGATGCAGGAGTTCGGCCTCGCGCATCTCGCGCCCGGCGACATCGAGCGCGGATTCGTGGAGTTCGCGCCGTTCCTCGGGCATTGCCGCTTCCCGGACTGCCGCCACGGCAGCGAGCCCGGGTGCGCGCTCGCCGCCGCGGCGCAGGACGCGCGCATCCACCCGCGCCGGCTCGAGCTCTTTCGGCGCATCGTCGCCGCCGAGCGCGCGTCGGGGTCGGCCCGGTGAAGGTCGTCTTCTCCTCGCTCAACCTGGTCGAGCTCCACCATCTCAAGAACCTGCTCGAGTCGGCGGGCATCCGCTGCCGGATCGAGCGGGAGCTGCTCTCGCGCCTCGCGGGCGAGATCCCGTTCCCCGAGTGCGCCGCCCGCCTCGTTGTCGAGCGGCCCGAGGACGAGGCGTCCGCGGAGGAGATCGTGCGCGATTTCGGCCGTCCCCGGCGGCCCGGCGCGCCGTGGACCTGCGCAAGCTGCGGCGAGCGGCTGGAGGGTCAGTTCACCGCGTGCTGGCGCTGCGGCGCGTCTCGCTGAAGCGCGCGCTTCAGCGCACCGCGTTCGCAATGCCGAGGAGGAGCAGCAGCAGCAGCCACAGGATCAGCGCGCGCCAGACGAGCCCGATCGCGCTGTCGAGGAAACCCGTGTCGGCGTCGTCGCCGACGCCGAGCGGCGGGCGGTCGACGAGGCTGCCTTGCTCGTAGACCGGCATGCCGAGCTTCACCCCCAGCGCGCCCGCGCCCGCGGCCAGCACGATGCCCGTCCCGGGATCGGGCCAGCTCGCCGCCTGAGTGCGCCAGCAGTAGACCGCGTCCTCGAAGTCACCCACGATCGCGAAGCTGGCCGCCGTCGCGCGCAGCGCCGGCCATTCGAGCAGCGCCAGCGCGCGCGCCGAGAACCGGCCGAACGGTCCGGTGTCGCTGTGCGCGCCGGCCCAGCGCCGCTTGAGGAAAACCGCGAGCCGGTACAGCACCGCGCCGCTCGGCCCCGGCAGCAGCACGAACCAGAACACCACTCCGAACACGTGGCGGTGCGAGGCGACCAGCGCCTGCTCGATCGTGATGCGCACCAGCGCCTCGCGGTCGAGCTCGTCGCAGCGCTGCCCGAGCCACTGCGAGAGCACATCGCGCGCGCGCGTCACGTCGTCCTGCTTGAGCGCGAGATGAATCTCGGTGAAGTGGTGGCTGAACTGGCGGAAGCCCATCGTGAAGTAGAGCGCCACGACGTTGAAGGCGAGCGCGAGCAGCGGGCTCACCCGCCACAGGAGCGCGTACACGGCCCAGGTCGCGAGCACCGGCGGCAGCACGGCGATCAGCCAGGCGATCGCGCCGTGCTCGGCCTCGCCGGCGTTGAACTGCTGCTCGAGGAACATCGCGTAGCGCACGGCGAGCGAGAACAGGTATCGCCGCTCGACCAGGGGACGCCATTGCTCGAGCAGCAGCGCGGCGATGAGCGCGGCGAGGCCCATGCCGCTCTAGGCCCGCAGGAAGCCGTACAGGTTCATGAGCATCCCGGCGGTCGCGCCCCAGATGTAGTACTCGCGGTACGGCATCGCGTAATAGCGCCGGCGCTTGCCCTCCTGGAGCACGGTGTTGCGCAGATGGTTCGCCGGGTCGAGCAGGAACGCGAGCGGCACCTCGAAGATCTCGGCGACCTCGAACGGGTCGGGACGCAGGTCCAGGGGCGGCGACACCAGCCCGACCACCGGCGTCACGCGGTAGCCGGTCACGGTGACGTACTCGGGCAGACGCCCGAGGAGCTCGACGCGCTCCTGCGCGAGCCCGATCTCCTCCTGCGCCTCGCGCAATGCCGTCGCCTCGAGCGACGGGTCTCCGGGCTCGGTGCGCCCGCCGGGGAAGCTGATCTGGCCCGCGTGGTCCTGCAGATGCGGCGTGCGGCGCGTGAAGAGGACGGTCAGGTCGTCGCGGCGCACGACCGGGACCAGGACCGCGGCGGGGCGGATCTCGGCTGGGTCCCGCCACAGGTGCCCGTCGCCGGACGCGATCGGCTCCGGGCGCGCGTCGCGCGCGAACCGCGCGCGCAGCCAGGGCTCCGAGCCCGCCTCCTCCGACACGCCTCGTGGTTCTGGTTC
>DATDMW010000141.1:0-29898 GCA_036518595.1 Burkholderiales bacterium | reverse complement strand
TGGTTCACCAAGTCGGACGACTTCGATCTCGAAATCCGGGAGCGGTTCTCGTCGCTCTGGACGAAGGCCTCGGGCGGCGCCTTGGCATCCTGGCGCGGGACGCCGCTCGCGGCGCTCGCGCTCGTGGTCGTCCTCGACCAGTTTCCCCGGAACATGTTCCGCGGCGAGCCGCGCGCGTTCGCGTCCGACGCGCTTGCGCTGGCGACGGCGGAGGACATGATCGAGCGGCGCTTCGACCGCCTGCTGCGGCCGATCGAGCGCGCGTTCGTGTATCTGCCGTTCCAGCACGCGGAAGACGTCGAAATTCAGCGCCGCTCGGTGGCGCTCTACGACGAGCTCGCGATCCTCGGCGTGGATCATCGCGACTTCGCCCGCCGGCATCACGATATCGTCTCGCGCTTCGGTCGCTTTCCGCACCGGAACGAGATTCTAGGGCGCGAGTCGACGCGGGAGGAGATCGAGTTCCTGAAGCAGCCGGGGTCGAGGTTTTAGAAAAAAGCAGATCCTTCGCTTTGCTCAGGATGACAAGCGAAAGCTCAATCCCCGAGCGCGGTGACGATGCTGATCTCCGAGTGCAGCGTCCGGTGCACCGGGCACTTGTTCGAGATCTCGAGGAGCTTCGCGCGCTGCTCGGGGTTGAGGTCGCCCTCGAGGCGCACGACGCGCTCGATGCGGTCGATCTTGCCCTCGCGCGTCTCGCAGTCGGCGCAGTCGGCCGCGTAGATCTTGTCGTGGCGCAGCTCGACCGAGGCGCGCTCGAGGGGCAGCTTCTTCAGGTCCGCGTACGAGCGGATGGTCATCGCGGTGCAGGCGCCGAGCGCCGCGCACAGCAGGTCGTAGGGCGAGGGCCCGGTGTCGTTGCCGCCGACCGCGACCGGCTCGTCGGCGCGGAACACGTGCCGGCCGACGACGACCTGGTTGGTGAACTTGCCCTCGCGCGTCTCGCGCACGAGCACGCGGCCTTCGGGCGCCTCGGGCACTTTCTCGGGCTCGACGCCGAGGTAGCGCTGCGACCAGGCCGCGAGCACGCCGGCGGCGTAGCGGGCATCGGCGCGGCGGCCGAGCAGGTGATCGGCGTCGTCGAGCGAGACGAAGCTCTTCGGGTGCTTCGCCGCGAGGAAGATCTTCGAGGCGTTGTCGATGCCGACGACCGTGTCCTTCGGCGAGTGCATGACGAGCAGCGCCTTCCCCAGGCGCGGCAGCGCCTCGGCGATCTTCTGCGACTCGATGTCCTCGAGCAGCTGCTTTTTCACATGGAAGGGCCGCCCGCCGATGTCGATCGTCGCCTCGCCCGTGCGCTCGATGGTCTCGCGCGAGTCGCGCAGCAGGTGGCCGAGGTGCGCCGGCTCCGCGGGCGAGCCGATCGTCACCAGCGCGCGCGCCTCCGGGATCTTCGCCGCGGCGGCGATCATGGCCGCGCCGCCGAGGCTGTGGCCGACCAGGATCGCCGGCGCCTTGTGCTCGCGCCTCAGCCAGTCGGCGGCGGCGACGAGATCGGCGACGTTCGAGCTGAAATTGGTGTTGGCGAAGTCGCCCTCGCTCCCGCCGAGCCCGGTGAAGTCGAAGCGCAGCACGGCCAGCCCGGCCTCCGCGAGCGCCTCGCTGATGTACACCGCGCCCTTCGTGTCCTTCGAGCAGGTGAAGCAGTGCGCGAACAGCACGTACGCGAGCGGCGGCGCGAGCGGGCCGTCGAGGCGCGCGGCGAGCATTGCGCCCGACGCGCCGGGGAAGGTGATCGGTTTCGAGCTGGGGGCCATGGCGGTTCCTCCGTACCGCTCGCAGTGTGCTACAACTGGAGCCGCCATGTCTCACGATCTCGAATCTCCCTCCGACTGGGTGCGCCGCTGGGCGCACCTCGTGCGGCCGGGCGGGCGCGTGCTCGATCTCGCCTGCGGGGGCGGCCGGCACGCTCGCTTTCTCGCGGGCCTCGGCCTGCGCGTGCTCGGCGTCGATCGCGATCCGGCGGCGCTCGCCGGCGTTCCCGGCGTCGAGCTGCGCGTCGCCGATCTCGAGGGCGGACCGTGGCCGCTCGGCGACGAGCGCTTCGACGGCGTCGTCGTCACGAACTACCTGCACCGGCCGCTGTTCCCGCGGCTGGTCGACGCGCTCGCCCCCGGCGGCGTGCTGATCTACGAGACCTTCGCGCTCGGCAACGAGCGCTACGGCCGTCCGGGCAATCCGGATTTCCTGTTGCAGCCCAACGAATTGCTGGAGCGCACGCGGGCGCTTCGGCCGGTGGCCTTCGAGCAGGGCGTCGTGGCGCGGCCCAAGCCTGCCGTGGTGCAGCGCCTTTGCGCCGTGCGCGAGTCCGAATGGCCCCCCGAGCTCGAGCCGCGATAGAATATCCGCCTGATGACGAAGCCCTCTCTTCCCCGCGGCAGCATCGTCGCCATCGTCACGCCCATGCACGAGGACGGGCGCCTCGACCTGCCGCGCTTCCGCGCGCTGATCGACTGGCACATCGCCGAGGGCACCGACGGCATCGTCGTGGTCGGCACCACCGGCGAGTCGCCCACGGTCGACTTCGACGAGCACAAGGAGCTGATCAAGATCGCGGTCGAGCACTCGCGCGGCCGCATCCCGATCATCGCCGGCACCGGCGGCAACTCGACCGCCGAGGCGATCGAGCTCACGGAATCCGCGAAGAAGGCCGGCGCGAACGCGTGCCTCTCGGTCGTGCCGTACTACAACAAGCCGACGCAGGAAGGGATGTACCGCCACTTCCGCGCGGCCGCCGAGCGCGTCGACATCCCGCAGATCGTCTACAACGTCCCGGGCCGCACGGTCGCCGATCTCGCGAACGACACGACGCTGCGGCTCGCGCAGGTGCCGAACATCGTCGGCATCAAGGACGCGACGGCCAACATCGAGCGCGGCAGCGACCTGCTGCGGCGCGCGCCGAAGGGCTTCATGGTCTGGAGCGGCGAGGACGCGACCGGCCTCGCGCTGATCCTCCTCGGCGGCAGCGGCATCATCTCGGTCACGGCGAACGTCGCGCCGCGCCTGATGCACGAGATGTGCGCGGCGGGCCTCCAGGAGGACGTGAAGCGCGCGCGCGAGCTGAACTTCAAGCTCCTCGGGCTGCACCAGAAGCTCTTCGTCGAGGCGAACCCCATTCCCGTGAAGTGGGCGGCCGCGCAGATGGGCCTGATCGGTCCCGGCATCCGGCTGCCGCTCACGCCGCTCTCGCCGCAGTTCCACGACGTGGTGCGCGAGGCGATGCGGCAGGCCGACCTCGCCCCGGCGGGCCTGCGCGTGGTGGAGGGCAGGACGGCATGACGCGCGCAGCACGCCGCGCGCTGCTCGCGGCGACGGTAACGCTCGGGCTGGCCGGCTGCACCACCGGCTTCTGGGAAGGCAAGAAAATCGACTACAAGTCCGCCGAGGCGCAGCGGACGACGACGCTCGACGTGCCGCCCGACCTCACGTCGCCGACGCGCGACGACCGCTACCAGGTTCCCGACGTCAGCCCGACCGGCACGGCGACGTTCTCGGCGTACAGCAGCGAGCGTGCCGGCGCGGCGCGCACCGCCAGCCCGAACGATGTCCTGCCCGAGGTCAAGGACGCGCACGTCGAGCGCGCCGGCGCGCAGCGCTGGCTCGTGGTGCAAATGCCGCCCGAGCGCGTCTGGCCGGTGGTGAAGGAGTTCTGGCAGGAGGCCGGCTTTCTCATCAAGAGCGAGAACCCCGAGATCGGCGTCATGGAGACCGACTGGGCCGAGAACCGGGCCAAGATCCCCGACGACATCGTCCGCAACATCCTGGGCAAGGTCATCGACGGCATGTACTCGACCTCCGAGCGCGACAAGTTCCGCACGCGCCTCGAGCGCGGGGCGCAGCCCGGCACCACCGAGGTCTACATCAGCCACCGCGGCGTGGTCGAGGTCTACACCAACCAGCAGCGCGACTCGACCGTGTGGCAGCCGCGGCCCTCGGACCCCGAGCTCGAGGCCGAGTTCCTGCGGCGCCTGATGGTGCGTTTCGGTGTGGACGAGGCGCGCGCCAAGCAGCAGGTCGCCGAGGGTCCGAAGCAGGAGCGTGCGCGCATCGTGACGATGCAGGACGGAACCGGCTCGCTCGAGCTCTCGGAGCCCTTCGACCGCGCCTGGCGGCGCGTCGGGCTTGCGCTCGACCGCGTCGGCTTCACCGTCGAGGACCGCGACCGAGCCCACGGCTACTACTTCGTGCGCTACGTGAATCCCGAGAAGGACGCGCTCGACACCGACAAGCAGGGATTCTTCTCCCGGCTGATCTTCGGCAAGAACAAGGGCATCGGCTCCACCGAGCAGTACCGCGTCCAGGTCAAGGACCTGAAGGCGATCAGCGAGGTCCAGGTCCTCAACAAGGACGGCGCCACGGAGCCCTCGGACACGGCGCGCAAGATCCTCGCCCTGCTGCACGACCAGCTGAAGTAGAAGAGGGCGCTTGCGCTTCGCTCTACTCGGCAGCGGCAGCGAGGGGAACGCCCTGATCGTCGAAGCGGGCGCGACCTGCCTGATGCTCGACTGCGGCTTCGGCCCGCGCGACTGCGTCGCGCGGCTCGAGCGTCTCGGCCTCGAGCCCTCGCGCCTCGCCGGCATCGTCGTCACCCACGAGCATTCCGATCACGCCGACGGCGTGTTCCCGCTGGCGCGGCGCTTCGGGCTGCCCGTGTGGATGACCTGGGGCACGTTCTCGGCGATGCGCTGGAGCGAGCCCGACGCGGGCCGCGACGTCGAGGTGCGGCTGGTCGATCCCGATTCCGCCTTCGCCGTCGCCGATCTCGAGGTGCGGCCGCTCACCGTGCCGCACGACGCGCGCGAGCCCGTGCAATACGTCTTCGGCGACGGCGCGCACCGGCTCGGCGTGCTCACCGACACCGGCTGCGCCACGGCTCACATCGAGGCGAGCCTGTCGGGGTGCGACGCGCTCGTGCTCGAGTGCAATCACGACGTCGACCTGCTGATGGGCGGCGAATATCCGCCGTCGCTGAAGGCGCGCATCGCGGGCCGCTGGGGCCATCTCGACAACGCGGTGTCGGCGGCGATCCTGGCAGCGCTCGACCGCAGCCGGCTGAAGCACGTGGTGGCCGCGCACCTGTCGCGCAAGAACAATACGCCGGAGCTTGCGCGCGCCGCGCTCTCGTCCGCGCTCGGCTGCGCTCCCGGGTGGATCGCCGTGGCGACGCAGGAGGAGGGCCTCGGCTGGCGCGACGTGTAGCGCCTCCGCGGAAATGAAAAAGCCGGCCCGAAAGGCCGGCTTTTTTTGCGCCCGAGCGGGCGACGCTTACTTCTTCGAGGCGTCGGACGGGCTGGACGGCGTCGCGGGCGCGGAGCTCGACGACGGCGCACCCGAGGACGGCGCGGCCGAGGACGGGGCACCCGAGGGCGCGCTCGATGCCGGCGGCGTCGACGGCGCCGTGGACGCGGGCGGCGTCGAGCCGGTCTTGGGCGTGGACGATTCGTTCTTCTGGCAAGCGGCGAGCGCCAGGGCGGCCGCCAAACCGGCGGCCATGAGAAGCGTGCGCTTCATTGTTGTTCTCCTGTCTGATAGGGGTAATGGAGGGCGAAGGCTAGGACAAATACCGACGCCCCGAGTTCAAATTCTAAGGCGTTTTATTGCGCCGCGGCATGACCCGCGTCAAATCCGGCGCGTCACAGTCCCGTGACGTTGGGCGACACGGTCGGCTCCGACGATTCCCAGATCTCCTCGAAGCGATCGCGTATGGAGCCGCAATCCTTCGGGTCGTCGAGGACGAGCACGCCGCGCGGCTGGGCCGCGACCGAGCGCCGCACGAGATGCCTGTCGTCGGCGATCACGAAGCAGTCCTGCGCCTTGAGCGCCTCGCCGACCGTCTGCTGGATGAACATCTGCCGCGGATACGACCCGAGCAGCGCGAGCACGCGCGCGCAGCGCCGGGTTACGAAGTCGGTGTCGCGGATCGCGACGTACAACCGGTGCGTGGGGCTCGCCGCGAGGAAGGCGCGCAGGCGCGCGATCCGGGGCTCGGCGTTCATGCCGAGCTCGGCGAGGTCGGGATCGAAAATGCGCAGCTCGCGCGCGACGAGGCCGAGCAGCTGCTCGATCGCCTCCAGGTACTCCTTGCGGGTCGCCAGCAGCCTGCGCTGCGGCGCCGCCTCTCGAACCGCGTCATCCATGTCCGTCGCCGGGCCGCACCCAGCCGGAAAGATACCAGCGGTAGGCGAGGGCGCAAAGCGCGGCCGGCGCGCGCCCCGGGCCGAGGCGCCGCTCGTGCGCGAGCCGCCGCAGCGGCGGGGCGAGCGCGGGACGCGGCGCGAACGGCTCGCCGTTCACGAAAAAGTCGCGGCCGAGGAACAGCAGCTGCGAGCGCGCGTCGAGCGCGAGCCCTTTCTCGCGGCATCGCCGCGCGAACACCGCCGGCGACAGCGCGCGCGGCGGCGGATCGAAGACGATCCTGGGCTTGGGCGCCGTCAGGTAACTCCCGACGAAACCGGCGAGATCCCGCTCGGTCCAGCGCAGCGACCGCACCGCCCGGGCGGCGGCGCGCACCAGCTCGCGCGGGATCTCGGCCGCGTTGGCCGCCGGCCGCAGGCCCGGGTCCCGGTAGAGGCCGGGAAGATCGGCGTGTGCGCCCAGCCAGGCCAGGAACTCGCCCGCGAGCTCGGCGCGCGCGGGCGCGCGGAAGCCGATCGAGCAGGTCGTGCAGGCGCCGACCGCGGTGCCCTCGTGCGCCCAGCCGGGCGGAAGGTAGAGCATGTCGCCCGGCTCGAGCACCCACTCGCGCTCGGGCCGGAAGCGCTTCAGCACGCGCAGCGGCGCGTCCTCGCGAAACTCCGGTGCGACTTTGCCACTCAAACGCCAGCGTCGCCGTCCCGAGGCCTGGAGCAGGAACACGTCGTAGGAGTCGACGTGGGGGCCCACGCCTCCGCCGGGAGCGGCGTAGCTGACCATGACATCGTCGAGTCGCGCGTAAGGAATGAAATCGAAGCGCCGCAGCAGATCGTCCGCGGGCGGGTGGACGCAATTCACCCCTTGCACCAGCAGCGTCCAGTTCGTGCGCGGCTGGCGCTCGATGTCTGCACGCGAGAACGGTCCTTGTGCGAGCGTCCAGCGCCCTGCGCGTCGAGCGACGATTCTCGATTCCACGTCGTCCCGGCCGGCGAGCCGAAACAATTCAGGTGGTTGTATGATGCCCGAGAAGCCGGGAATCGCGGAGCGTATCAGCATCGGTTTCTTCTGCCAGAATCGCGACAGAAAATTGTTTGCCGACAGGCCGCCGAGCAGTTGCATTCCCACCGCGGCGATTATAGTCTGTCGTTGCTTTTGATCCGGGGCGCGCGGTTTGAGTTAAGCTGCCGCGAAGCGAACCAGGGGACGGGGCGAGAGCGCTCCGCGTGCGTGGAAGATGGGTCGTCTAGGCTTAGGGGATATGTTGCTCGCAGGTCAGCCCGCGCCGGTCTTCAGCCTGCCCGACGCCGACATGGAGTCGTGCGACCTCGCGGACTTCCGCGGCAAGAAGCACGTCGTCCTCTACTTCTACCCGAAGGACGGCACGCCCGGGTGCACCATGCAGGCCACCGACTTCTCCGACCACGAGCAGGATTTCGCGCGCTACGACTGCATCGTGATCGGCGTCAGCCCCGACGACTGCCTGCGCCACCAGGCGTTCCGCGACGAGCACGGCGTGTCGATCCGGCTGCTCGCCGATCCCGAGGGCGAAGCCTGCCGCGCCTACGGCGTGCTGGTCGAGAAGGAGACCAACGGCACGAAGAAGCCCTGCATCGTGCGCTCGACCTTCATCATCGACAAGCGCGGCACCGTGCGCCACGCGCTGTACGAGGTGCAGCCCAAGGGCCACGCGGCCGAGGTGCTGAGCCTGGTCAAGTCGCTGCGCTAGCGCCGCGGTTTTCCCGCCGGCGGGCGGATCCATGAAAGTCACCAAGAACGCTGTCGTCTCGCTCGACGTCGAGCTGTCCGACATCTGGGGCAACCTGATCCAGAAGTCCGACGAGCCCGTGCAGTACCTGCACGGCGGCTACGGCAACGTCTTTCCCGCGGTCGAGGCATTGCTCGAGGGCAAGTCCGCCGGCGAGCGCGTCGAGACGCGCCTGGAGCCCGAGGACGCATTCGGCGACTACGACGAGAACCTGCTGCGCATGGCGCCGCGGAGCGATTTTCCCGAGGGCCTCGAGGTCGGCATGCGCGTCGAGGGTGACGACGGCAAGGGCCTCTACACCGTGACCGACATCGCCGAGGGCCAGGTGGTGCTGGACGGCAACCATCCGCTCGCCGGCATGGCGCTCAAGTTCGTCGCGCGGGTCGCGGACGTGCGTCCCGCGACGCCTGCGGAGATCGAGAACGGAACGGCCGATGATCCCGAGTCCGTGATTCTCAGAATCCTGCCTTAGCGCTATCATCCCTCCACTCCCAGGGAGGGATTCCATGTCCGGAATGTTGAGCGTCGTTTCCTACGGCCTCGGGACGATCGTCGGGTTCGCGCTGATCGGCGTCCTCCTCTTCTGGTTCGTCCAGGACGTCACGCAGAAGAAGCACTCGGTGCTGCGCAACTACCCGGTGGTCGGGCGGCTGCGCTACCTGCTCGAGAAGCAGGGCGAGTACTTCCGCCAGTACTTCTTCATGAACGACCGCGAGGAGATGCCCTTCAACCGCGCGACGCGCGGCTGGGTGTATCGCCTGGCGAAGGCCGAGGGCGGCGTGATCGGCTTCGGCTCCACGAACAACACCAACGAGCCGGGATCGATCCTGTTCGTGAATCACCCGTACCCGGTGCTCGAGGAGGATCGCCTGCCGACGCCGCCGCTCGCGATCGGCGAGGGCTGGTGCGACCGGCCGTTCGTGGCGAAATCGGTCGTGAACGTGAGCGGCATGAGCTTCGGCGCGATCTCGGAGCCCGCGGTGCGCGCGCTCTCGCGCGGCGCGAAGATGGCGGGCTGCTGGATGGACACGGGCGAGGGCGGCCTGTCGCCGTTCCATCTCGAGGGCGGCTGCGACGTGATCATGCAGATCGGCACGGCCAACTACGGCGTGCGCTCGGCCAACGGCGGATTCTCGTCCGAGCGCGCGCGCGAGCTCGCGCGCCATCCGGAGGTCAAGGCGTTCGAGATCAAGCTGTCGCAGGGCGCGAAGCCGGGCAAGGGCGGCGTGCTGCCCGCGGCGAAGGTCACCGAGCAGATCGCCGGCATCCGCGGCATCCCGCCGCACCAGGACTCGATCAGCCCGAATCGCCACCGCGACGTCGCCAACGTCGACCAGCTGCTCGACAAGATCGCGTACATCCGCGATCTGACCGGCAAGCCCGTCGGCGTGAAGACCGCGATCGGCGGCTGGCAGTTCATCAACGAGCTCGCCGACGCAGTGCACCGGCGCGGGCTCGAGGTCGCGCCCGATTTCCTCGCGATCGACGGCGGCGAAGGCGGATCGGGCGCGGCGCCCCAGGCGCTGATGGATCACATGGCGCTGCCGATCGCGGAAGCGCTGCCGCGCGTCGTCGACGCGCTGATCGAATCGGGGCTGCGCGAGCGCATTCGCGTGATCGCCGCGGGCAAGCTGGTCAACCCGGCGCGCGCCGCCTGGGCGCTGTGCGTCGGCGCCGATTTCGTGAACACCGCGCGCGGCTTCATGTTCTCGCTCGGCTGCATCCAGGCGCTGCGCTGCCACCAGAACACCTGCCCGACCGGCGTCACCACGCACAACCCGCGGCTGCAGCGCGGGCTGGTGGTCGAAGACAAGGCGGAGCGCGTCGCGAACTACGCGCAGGGCATGAACCGGGAGATCGACATGATCGCGCACTCGTGCGGCTGCCGGCACGCGCGCGAGCTGCGGCGCGAGCACGTGCGCATCGTGCAGAGCGCGGGGCAGAGCGTGGCGCTCAACATCCTCTACCCGTATCCCGAGGCGAGCGCGAAACGGAAGGCGGCGTGACTTACTTGGCTCTCGGGCCGTTTCCGGCGCCCCGGCGCCATTCCGTTTGCATATCCTTTGTAAGCGCCGCGCAAGGCTCCCGTCCGAAGGAGCCGACCGCGGCGAAGCGCGGAAGCGCATTTGTCCGGAGGAGGGAACCATGGTCAGGATGGTCGTTGCATTGCTCGTGCAGGCCGTGCTCGTCGATACGGCGCTCGCCCAGGGCGCGGGAGGCATCGATCCCGCGTCGCTCGCCGACGGCACGCAGAAGGCGCTGGTGCAGCAGTATTGCGATAAGGACGGCCGCTTCATGCGCTGCCTCGGCGTCGACATCAAGAAGGACGCGGCCCGGTGCGCGGACCTGGTGCGCGGCAACTGGGCGTTCTGCCGCAGGACCTTCATGATGACCGCGCCCGCGACGGTCCCCGCTTCGGACGCCCGCGGCTACACCGACAACCTCGCCGACTGCCTGCGCGCGGGCGCGGTCGCCGCCGCGGGGAAATCGCCGGGCGCCGTCGATCAGTGCATGAGCGAGACCCGCTAAGCGACCGCCTCAGCGCTTCGCCAGGTAGGCCTTCGCCTGTTGCAGCTCCGGGCGCCCGGGGTTCGCGCCCGCCGCGAGCGCCGCGAGCCGGGCGTAGTAGCTCCGCGCTTTGTCGCGGTCGCCGCCGAGCGCGGCCGCCTGCGCCGCTCCGTAGATGCCCCGCAGCCGGTTCGGCTCGCGGACGGCCGACGCCTCGTAGGCCGCGAGCGCTTCCGCGGGCCGCTTCAGCTCGAGCAGCATGTCGCCGAGCAGCTCCCGCGCGGGCACCACGGGCGAGGGCGTCACGATGTGCTTCTCCATCGAGTCCTCGAGATCGGCCGAGGCCTGCATCGATTTCAGCGCGTCGTCGCGCGCGCCCTGCGCGAGCGCAGTCCAGGCCGCGACGGCGAGCCGCTGCACCTCGACCTGGTTCGCCCAGTAAGCGTTGCTCTGGCTCCTGAGCGCGTCGCGCTCGGACGCGAGCACATCGATTTCCTTCTGCGCCGACGCCGTGTCGCCGAGGCGCGCGAAGCCGAGGCCGCGCGCGAAATGCGTCATTGCAGTCGTGAACGGCCAGCGGGTCTCGCGCGGCTCGAGCGCCACGGCGTCCTTCCACGCGCGGCGCTCCAGCGCGTACCGGGCGGGCATCGCCGCGACGCCATAGTAGCCGACGAAGCTCGCCGGGTTCAGCGTGGTGATCGTTCGGCTCTCGTCCACGACCCGCTTCGCCTGCCCGTCCTGGCCGAGCTGCAGGTAGGCGTGCACCATGTAGTCCATCGCGTGCGCCTGCTCGCCGCCGTTGCCTTCGCCCTTCGCCGCTTCGGCGGAGCGCCGGTTGGTGTCCACGGACGCCTGCCAGGTCCCGAGCCGCGTGAAGATGTGCGAAGGCATGTGCAGGGCGTGCGGATGTCCGGGCGCGACCTCCGCATAGCGGCGCGCCGCCTCGACGCCGCGCGACGCGATCGCCGGGTAGTCGTAGCTGTGGATCAGGTAGTGCGCGATCCCGGGATGCTCGGGCAGCTCGCGCGACAGCGGCTCGAGGATCGCGGCCGCCTTGAGCTGATTGGCGTAGGTCTTGTCGGAGAGATCCGCGGTCATGTCGAGCGACAGCGCGTAGAAGATGCGCGCCTCGGTGTCTGCGGGGTAGCGCTGCGCGAGCGCCTCCATCGCTTTCTCGTACGCGAGCCGGCGCGCGCGGAACGGCGTCTTGTCGGCGTCGCGGTAGATCAGGTCGATGGCCGCGAGGTAGTCGCGCTCGCGCTGCGTCTTGGCGCCGATGGCCCTGGCCTTGTCGAGCCCGGCGAGCGCGAGCCGCGTGGCGTCCGCGCTCGGCTCCTGGCCGGTGAGGGGGTTCTGCTGCAGCGACATCGCGATGCCCCAGTAGGCGATCGCGCACGATGGGTCCTGCTTCAGGACGACGTTGAAGCCCTCGATCGCGTCCTTCACCCAGAACGAGTGCAGCAGCGCGACCGAGACGTTGAAATCCCCGGCGACGGCGGCGGCGCAGGAATTGGCAAACTCGACCTTCCCCAGCTGGGCGCGCCCGGCCTGCGGCCGGTCGTCCGCGTCGTGGGCATGGCCCGCGGCGCAGAGCAGAAGGAAAAATGCTGCAAGCCACTGTCGCTTCATGTGCGGCCTCCCGGTTGGAACCGGCGCACAGTGTCCGGTAACGCACGTGCTGAATAAATGGGGCAGGTCTCAGTTCAATATTGCAAAAAGTGGAATAATCTCCCGGCCATGGACAAGCTGCGCGCCATGACCGCATTCACGCGGATCGTCGACAAGGGCAGCCTCACTGCCGCGGCCGCCGACCTGGGCACGTCGCTTCCGTCGGTGGTGCGCACCCTCGCGGCGCTGGAGCGCGAGCTCGGGACGACGCTGCTCCAGCGCACGACGCGCCGCCTTCGCCTCACCGACGAAGGCCGGCAGTATCACGAGCACTGCCGCATCATCCTGGGGCAGCTGCGCGACGCCGAGGCGGCGCTCGCGTCGCGTCGACTGGCGCCGCACGGCAAGCTGACGCTGACGGCGTCGGTGATGTTCGGCCGCCGCTACGTCGCGCCGCTCGCGAGCGACTTCGCGCGGCGGTGGCCGGCCCTGTCGGTCGACCTGCTGTTCGTCGATCGCGTCGTCAACCTGATCGAGGAGGGGGTCGACGTCGCGCTTCGTATCGGGCCGTTGCAGGACTCGTCGCTGGTCGCGATTCCCGTCGGGCAGGTGCGCCGCGTCGTCTGCGCCAGCCCGCACTACCTGCGCGCGCACGGCACGCCGCGCCGCCCCGACGACGTGCGCGCGCACCGTTGCGTGCGCTTCACCGGCCTTGCGCCGCGCAGCGAATGGCCGTTCCGCGTGGATTCGCGAATGATGTCGGTGCCGATCACCAGCGCGATGAGCTGCAACCAGGTCGACGGCGCGCTGGACGCGTGCATCGCGGGCCTCGGGCTCGGCTCTTTCCTCTCGTACATGACCGCGCCGGCCAAGCGCGCGCGCCGGCTGAGGTACGTCCTCGAGAAGTTCGAGGCCGACCCGCTGCCGGTGCACGTCGTCTACCCGCATTCGCGCATCCTGTCGGCGAACGTCCGGGCGTTCGTCGACGCGTGCGTTCACCGGCTGAGGCAAACGACGTTCGAATGAGCTCGGATCAGGAGAACGGGACCATGCCCGAAGCGGGCTGGCGGTCCCATCTCGATTCCATCGCCGCGTAGTAGCTCCACGCGCGGCGCGAGCGAGCGTCCCATTCCGCGTCGGTCGAGAACGCGCGGCATTCCTCCTCGCCGATGGTGCCGACCTCGCCGAGCGCGGCGGCCTGCGCCGCCTTGCGCGCCTCGTCTTCGAGGATGAGCGCGGCGTAGAGAACGCGCTCGAGACTCTTGCCGGCCACGACCACGCCGTGGCCGCGCATGAACAGGGCCGGCTTGGCTCCGATCGTCGCGGCGAGACGCTGACCACGTTCAATCGTGGTCACCAGCTCGGCGTCCCGGTAGAGAGGCACGCCGTCGATCAGCAGGCAGCCCTGGACCGTCACGGGCGCGAATTCGCGCCGGGCGATGCCGAACAAGGTCGCCTGCGGCGGATGCAGATGCGCGACCGCCAGCGCGTCGGCGCGCGCGGCGTGCAGCGCGGTGTGGATCGGCCACTCGATGGGCGGTCGGCCGCGGCCCTCGAGCACTTTGCCCGAGAGGTCGATGACGACCATGTCCGGGCCTTTCAGCCTCGCCTTGTCGACGCCCGCGCCGGGTGTGATCAGCACGCGGCGGCCTTTCGGATCGAAAGCGCTGACGTGACCGAACAGCCCCAGGAGCCCCTGCATCGCGAAGATGCGCGCGCAGGTGGCGAGCTTCTCGCGCAAGGCCGCATCGGCTGCACCCGGCGGAGTCTCCTGCGCGATCACGCACGGCGACGCGGCAGCCGCCAGCGCGCCGAGCAGGAAGGCCCGTCGCTCCATCGATCTCTCCTCCCTCCGGAGTAGGCGGGCAGTTTAGCCGAAAGCTTGGGTAGAATGGCTCGCCATGCCCAAGACGAACATCGTTCTTCTCGGCCTGCTCTCGGTCGCGCTCGCGGGCTGCGCGGGTCATCGCACCGCCGGGGCAGCGAATTACGCCGCGATCGTCGCCGCGCCGGACCGCAGCGACGCCGACCGCCAGACCGACCGCCGCCGCGACCCGGCGACGATGCTGCTGTTCACGCGCGTGCGTCCCGGGATGAAGGTCCTCGACATGGGCGCCGGCGGGGGCTACAGCACCGAGCTTCTGGCGCGCGCGGCCGGACCGACCGGCGTGGTGTACGCGCAGGACTCGAGCGACGTCAGCCCGCGCGCGAAGGAGCGCTTCGAAGCGCGGATGAAGACCCCCCCGATGAAGAACGTGGTGCGCCTCGAGCGCCCGTTCGACGACCCGGTGCCTCCCGGCGTTCGCGACCTGGACCTGGTCACGTTCTTCTTCTTCTACCACGACACCACGTACATGCCGGTCGACCGGGCGAAGATGAACCGCGCGCTCTTCGACGCGCTCAAGCCGGGCGGGGTGCTGGTGATCGCCGACCATTCGGCGAAGCCCGGCGACGGCACGAGCGTGGGCAAGAGCCTGCACCGCATCGAGGAAGGAGCACTCGTGCGCGAGGTGGAAGCAGCCGGATTCCGCCTGGTCGAGCGCGGCGAGTTCCTGCGCCATCCCGAGGACCCGCGCGATACGCCGGTCTTCCGCCCGAAGGTTCCCGTCGACGAGTTCGTGCTGAAGTTCGGGAAGCCGCGCTGACGCGAATCGCGTTGACGTAGATCAACCACCCGCCGGCCGCGGGTGGCACAGTTTCCTCGTGAATGCCGCTTCGCCGCGCGCGCGCCGGCAGACGGTGCATTCGCTCCGCCAGGAAGCGAGGAAGCCATGACGACCCAAGCCGTTCCGCTCAGGTCACGCCTGGGCAAGACGCTCACCCTGTGGACTCCGGAGGACAAGGAGTTCTGGATCACGCAGGGCCGCGCGATCGCCAACATCAACCTGTGGATCTCGGTGCCGGC
Organism: Burkholderiales bacterium; assembly: GCA_036518595.1. Taxonomy (GTDB): domain Bacteria; phylum Pseudomonadota; class Gammaproteobacteria; order Burkholderiales; family SG8-39; genus VBDM01. The sequence continues at coordinate 14,980 of DATDMW010000141.1, read as the reverse complement.
GCTGTTCCTCGCGTTCGCCGTGTGGCAGCTCTGGAGCGTGGTCGCGGTGAACCTGAACGCGCTCGGCTACCGGTTCACGCCGAACCAGCTGTTCTGGCTCGCCGCCGCGCCGGCGCTCTCCGGCGCGACGCTGCGCATCTTCTATTCGTTCATGATCCCGGTCTTCGGCGGCCGGCGCTGGACGGCGATCTCCACCGCGTCGCTGCTCGTTCCCGCGCTCGGGATCGGGGTCGCGATCCAGGATCAGACGACGAGCTACGGAACCTTCCTCGCGCTGGCGCTCCTGTGCGGATTCGGCGGCGGCAACTTTTCCTCGTCGATGGCCAACATCAATTTCTTCTTTCCCAAGGAGCGCAAGGGCTCGGCGCTCGGCGTGAACGCCGGGCTCGGCAACCTCGGCGTCTCGGCGGTCCAGTTCATGGCGCCGCTGGTCATCGCCGCGGGCGTCTACGGCCCGATCGCCGGCGATCCGCAGACGATCGTGAGGTCGGGCCAGACCGTGCAGATCTGGGCGCAGAACGCCGCCTTCGTGTGGGTGCCGTTCATCGTCGTCGCGAGCATCGCGGCCTGGGTCGGCATGAACGACCTCGCCACCGCGAAGGCCTCGGTGCGCGAGCAGGCGGTGATCTTCGGGCGCAAGCACAACTGGCTGATGTGCTGGCTCTACCTCGGGACCTTCGGCTCGTTCATCGGCTACTCGGCGGGATTCCCGCTGCTGATCAAGAGCCAGTTCCCCGAGGTGAGCGCGCTCGCGTACGCATGGATGGGTCCGCTCGTCGGCGCGGCGATCCGTCCCTTCGGCGGCTGGCTGGCGGACAAGCTGGGCGGCGCCATCGTCACGTTCTGGACCTTCGTCGTCATGGCGGCCGGCGTCGCCGGCGTCATCTACTTCCTCCCGTCGGGCCCGTCGGGCGGCAGCTTCGCCGGATTCTTCGTGTGCTTCATCGTGCTGTTCCTCATGACCGGCATCGGCAACGGCTCGACCTTCCGCATGATCCCGATCATCTTCCTCACCGAGCATCAGCGCGCCGCGGCCGGCAAAGGCACGGATGCCCAGGAGCAGGCGGTCAAGCAGGCGACGCGCGAAGGCGCCGCGGTGCTGGGATTCACCGCCGCGATCGGCGCGTACGGCGGGTTCTTCATTCCGAAGAGCTACGGCACGTCGATCGAGCTGACGGGCGGCCCCGAGTCGGCCCTCGTGGTCTTCATCGTGTTCTATCTGACCTGCATCGCGGTGACCTGGTGGTACTACGCCCGCCGGAACGCGGAGATGCCGTGCTGAGCGCCATCCCATGAGCCACTTCCTCGACCGCCTGAAATTCCTCGCCGAGTCGCGCGAGCCGTTCGCGGACGGCCACGGCGAGCTGCGCCGCGAGGACCGCGGCTGGGAGGACGCCTACCGCAAGCGCTGGCAGCACGACAAGATCGTGCGCTCGACGCACGGGGTGAACTGCACCGGCTCGTGCTCGTGGAAGGTGTACGTGAAGGGCGGCATCGTCACCTGGGAGACGCAGCAGACCGACTACCCGCGCACCCGTCCCGACATGCCCAACCACGAGCCGCGCGGCTGCTCGCGCGGCGCGTCCTACTCCTGGTACCTGTACTCGGGAAACCGCCTCAAGTACCCGATGGTGAGGCGCCCGATGCTCGAGCTCTGGCGCGAGGCGAGGAAGACCAGCGACCCGGTCGGGGCGTGGCGCGCGATCGTCGAGAACCCGCAGGCCGCCGCGACCTACAAGAAGCAGCGCGGCCTCGGGGGTTTTCTCCGCTCGTCCTGGGACGAGGTGAACGAGATCATCGCCGCTGCGAACGTCCACACGATCAAGCGCTGGGGCCCGGACCGCGTCATCGGCTTCTCGCCCATCCCGGCGATGTCGATGGTCTCCTACGCCGCGGGCAGCCGCTACCTCTCGCTCATCGGCGGCGTGTGCATGAGCTTCTACGACTGGTACTGCGACCTGCCGCCGGCGTCGCCGATGACCTGGGGCGAGCAGACCGACGTGCCGGAGTCGGCCGACTGGTACAACTCGACCTTCATCATGATGTGGGGCTCGAACGTGCCGCAGACGCGCACGCCCGACGCGCACTTCCTGACCGAGGCGCGCTACAAGGGCACGAAGGTCGTCTCGGTCTTCCCCGACTACGCCGAAGGCAGCAAGTTCGGCGACCTCTGGCTGCACCCGAAGCAGGGGACCGACGCCGCGCTCGCGATGGCGATGGGGCACGTCGTCCTCACCGAGTACCACGCGAAGGACAAGAGCGCATATTTCCGCGAGTACTGCCGTCAGTACACCGACATGCCCATGCTGGTGCGGCTGGTGAAGCAGGGCGAGCGCTATGTCCCCGAGAGATTCCTCAGGGCGTCGGACTTCGCCGACAAGCTGGGCGAGGCCAACAACCCCGAGTGGAAGACGGTGTGCTTCGACGAGGCGAGCGGCAGGCTCGCCGTGCCGCTCGGCTCGATCGGCTTCCGCTGGGGCGAGAAGGGCAAGTGGAACCTCGAGGAGAAGAACCCGCAAGGAGCGCCCATCAAGCCGCGCCTGTCTCTCGCCGGCGCGAAGGACGAGGTCGTGCCGGTCGCGTTTCCCTATTTCGGCGGCATCGCGCACGAGCACTTCGGGTCGAACCCGCAGAGCGACGTCCTCGTCCGCGGCGTCCCCGTGAAGAAGGCCGGCGAGCACCTCGTCGCCACCGTGTACGACCTGCTCCTCGCCAACTACGGCGTGGGCGCGGCGAAGTCCTTCGACGACGACGTGCCGTACACGCCGGCGTGGCAGGAGGCGATCACGGGCGTCCCGCGCGACCAGGTGATCACGGTCGCGCGCCAGTTCGCCGAGAACGCCGACAAGACTCACGGAAAGTCCATGGTGATCATCGGCGCCGGGATGAACCACTGGTACCACATGGACATGAATTACCGCTCGATCATCAACCTGCTGACGATGTGCGGCTGCGTCGGCCAGTCGGGCGGCGGCTGGGCGCACTACGTCGGGCAGGAGAAGCTCAGGCCGCAGACCGGCTGGACCGCGCTCGCCTTCGCGCTCGACTGGGCGCGCCCGCCGCGCCAGATGAACTCGACCTCGTTCTTCTACGCCCACACCGACCAGTGGCGCTACGAGAAGGTGTCGGTCGCCGAGATCCTTTCGCCGCTGGCGGACCCGAAGCGCTACACGGGGAGCCTCATCGATTTCAACGTGCGCGCCGAGCGCATGGGCTGGCTGCCCTCCGCGCCGCAGCTGCAGAGGAACCCGCTGGAGATCGCGAAGGAGGCGGCGCGCGCCGGGGTCGACCCGAAGGACTACGTCGTGCAGCAATTGAAGAGCGGCAAGCTCAAGATGAGCTGCGAGGATCCGGACCATCCGGACAATTTCCCGAGGAATCTCTTCGTGTGGCGCTCGAACCTGCTCGGCTCCTCGGGCAAGGGGCACGAGTACTTCCTGAAACATCTCCTGGGCACGACGCACGGCGTGCAGGGCAAGGATCTCGGCGAGATGGGCGGGCAGAAGCCCGAGGAAGTCGCCTGGCGCGAAACGACCGCCGAGGGCAAGCTCGACCTGCTCGTCACGCTCGACTTCCGCATGAGCACGACCTGCCTGTACTCCGACATCGTGCTGCCGACCGCGAGCTGGTACGAGAAGAACGACCTCAACACCTCGGACATGCACCCGTTCATCCACCCGCTCTCCGCCGCCGTGGACCCGGTCTGGCAGTCGAAGAGCGACTGGGAGATCTACAAAGGCATCGCGAAGAAGTTCTCCGAGATCGCCGCGCACCATCTCGGCGTCGAGAAGGACGTCGTGCTGACGCCGCTCATGCACGACACGCCGGGCGAGCTCGGGCAGGCGTTCGAGCCCAAGGACTGGAAGACGGGCGAATGCGAGCCGGTGCCCGGAAAGACCCTGCCGCAAATCACGATCATCGAGCGCGACTACCCGAACACGTACAAGCGCTTCACCGCGCTGGGGCCGCTCATGTCCAAGATCGGCAACGGCGGCAAGGGCATCGCCTGGAACACGCAGCACGAGGTCGAGCTGCTCGGGTCGTTGAACTACGAGGTGACCGAGGAGGGGCCGACGAAGGGCCTGCCGAAGATCGACTCGGACATCGACGCGTGCGAGGTGATCCTCGCGCTCGCCCCGGAAACGAACGGCGAGGTCGCGGTGAAGGCGTGGAACGCGCTCTCCGAGATCACCGGGCGCGAGCACGCGCACCTCGCGGTGCCGCGCGAGGACGACAAGATCCGCTTCCGCGACGTGCAGGCGCAGCCGCGCAAGATCGTCTCCTCGCCCACCTGGTCCGGCGTCGAGTCGGAGCATGTCTCCTACAACGCCGGCTACACCAACGTGCACGAGCTGATTCCCTGGCGCACGCTCACCGGCCGCCAGCAGCTCTACCAGGATCACCCGTGGATGCGCGCGTTCGGCGAGACCCTGTGCGTCTACCGGCCGCCGGTGGACACGAAGACGGTCCAGCCCATGCTGGGCAAGCGCGCGAACGGCCATCCCGAGCTGGTGCTCAACTTCATCACGCCGCACCAGAAGTGGGGCATCCACTCGACCTACACCGACAACCTGCTGATGCTGACGCTCTCGCGCGGCGGTCCGATCGTGTGGATGTCGGAGAAGGACGCGAGCAAGGCCGGCATCGTCGACAACGACTGGGTCGAGGCCTACAACGTGAACGGCGCGCTCACCGCGCGCGCCGTGGTGAGCCAGCGCGTGCCCGAGGGCATGGTGATGATGTACCACGCGCAGGAGAAGATCGTGAACACGCCGGGCTCCGAGGTCACCGGCACCCGGGGCGGCATCCACAACTCGGTCACGCGCGCCTGCCCGAAGCCGACCCACATGATCGGCGGCTACGCGCAGCAGAGCTACGGGTTCAACTACTACGGCACGGTCGGCGCGAACCGGGACGAGTTCGTCATCGTGCGCAAGATGGCGAAGGTCGACTGGATGGACGCGCCGGCGAAGGAGCGGCCATGAAGATCCGCGCGCAGATCGGCATGGTCCTGAACCTGGACAAGTGCATCGGCTGCCACACCTGCTCGGTGACGTGCAAGAACGTCTGGACCTCGCGTCCAGGGATGGAATACGCGTGGTTCAACAACGTCGAGACCAAGCCCGGCGTCGGCTACCCGAAAGACTGGGAGAACCAGGAGCGCTGGAGCGGCGGCTGGGTCAGGAGCGGCAGCGGCAGGCTGCAGCCGAAGCAGGGCGGCAAGCTCAAGGTGCTCGCGAACATCTTCGCCAATCCGAACCTGCCGCAGATCGACGACTACTACGAGCCCTACACGTTCGACTACGAGCACCTGCACGACGCGCCGAGGATGGAGGCCGCGCCGGTCGCGCGGCCGCGCTCGCTGATCACCGGCGAGCGCATGGAGAAGGTCGAGAGCGGGCCGAACTGGGAGGAGATCCTCGGCGGCGAGTTCGAGAAGCGCTCGAAGGACGCGAACTTCGAGGCGATGCAGAAGCAGATGTACGGCGAGTTCGAGAACACGTTCATGATGTACCTGCCGCGCCTGTGCGAGCACTGTCTCAACCCGACCTGCGTCGCGAGCTGTCCCTCGGGGTCGATCTACAAGCGCGAGGAGGACGGCATCGTCCTCATCGACCAGGACAAGTGCCGCGGCTGGCGCATGTGCGTCTCGGGCTGCCCGTACAAGAAGATCTACTACAACTGGGAAAGCGGCAAGGCCGAGAAGTGCATCTTCTGCTACCCGCGGATCGAAGCCGGCCAGCCGACGGTGTGCTCCGAGACCTGCGTCGGGCGCATCCGCTACCTCGGCGTGGTGCTCTACGACGCCGACCGCATCGAGCAGGCGGCCTCCGTCGCGGAGCCGAAGGATCTGTACGAGGCGCAGCTGCGGCTGTTCCTCGACCCGAACGACCCGGCGATCGTCGAGCAGGCGCGCCGCGACGGCGTGCCCGACGCCTGGCTCGAGGCGGCGAAGGCCTCGCCCGTATACAAGATGGCGATGGACTGGAAGCTGGCCTTCCCGCTGCACCCCGAGTACCGCACGCTGCCGATGGTCTGGTACGTGCCGCCGCTCTCGCCGATCAGCGCCGCCGCGAACAGCGGGCTGCTCGGCGCGAACGGCGAGATCCCGGACGTGTCGCAGCTCCGGATCCCGCTCAGGTATCTCGCCAACCTGCTGACCGCGGGCGACGAGGCGCCGGTGAAGCTCGCGCTGGAGCGCATGCTCGCGATGCGCGCCTTCATGCGCGCCCGCCACGTCGAGAAGCGCGAGAACGCGGCCGCGCTCGCGCAGGTCGGCCTCTCGGCCGCGCAGGTCGAGGACATGTACCGCACGCTGGCGATCGCCAACTACGAGGACCGCTTCGTGATCCCGACCACGCACCGCGAGCACGCCGAGGACGCTTACGACCTGCGCGGCTCGTGCGGCTTCTCCTTCGGCAACGGCTGCTCGGGCGGAGAGTCCGGGGCGAGCCTGTTCGGCGGGAAGAAGCGGGTGATCCCGCTGAAGGTCCTGAGCAAGGCGGGGTCATGAAGACCTACCGCGCTCTGTCCGCGCTGCTCTCGTATCCGGAACCGGCGCTCGTCGGCGCGCTGCCGGAAATCTCCACCGCGCTGGACGAGGAGGAGCTGCTGCCGCGCGCCGCACGGCGCGCCGTGGCGGAGCTCGTCGCCGAGCTGGCCGGCGCGGACCTCTACGACCTGCAGGAGCGCTACGTGTCGCTGTTCGACCGCGGACGCGCGCTCTCGCTGCACCTGTTCGAGCACGTCCACGGCGAGTCGCGCGACCGCGGCCAGGCGCTGGTCGATCTCGCGAACCGCTACCGCGAGCGCGGCTACCGCATCGCGGGCAACGAGCTCCCGGATTACCTGCCGCTGTTCCTGGAGTACCTGTCGCTCCTTCCGTGCCGCGAGGCGAAGGACCAGCTCGCCGAGACGGCGCACATCGTGCGCGCGATCGGCGACGGCCTCGTGCGCCGGGGCAGCCGCTACGCCGCCGTGCCCGCGGCGCTGCTCGCCCTGGCGGGCGAGCCCGGACTGACGCAGAAGATCGCGGCGCCGCCCGGCGCGGAGGACTCCGCCGAGGCGCTCGACCGCGCCTGGGCGGACGAGCCGGTCACGTTCGGCGGCGGCTGCGCCGCACCCGGGACGCGGCCGGTGCGTTTCTACCGCGCGAGGACCGCATGAGCGACTTCCTTCACCAGCTCCTGTTCGGCATCTACCCCTACGTGTGCCTCGCCGTGTTCCTGCTGGGGTCGCTGATCCGCTTCGAGCGCGAGCAGTACACCTGGAAGAGCGACTCGAGCCAGCTCCTGCGGCGCGGGCAGCTGCGCTGGGGATCGAACCTGTTCCACGTCGGCATCCTGATGCTGTTCTTCGGGCACCTCGTCGGGCTGCTCACGCCGCCCGCGGCTTACCACGCGCTCGGCCTGTCGACCGAGGCGAAGCAGATGCTCGCGGTCGGAGCGGGCGGGATCTTCGGCGCCATGTGCCTGATCGGCCTGATCCTGCTCGTCTACCGGCGCCTCGCCGAGCCGCGCATCCGCGCGACCTCGACGCGCATGGACATCGTGATCCTGCTGTGGATCCTGGCGACGCTCGGCCTCGGCCTCGCGTCGATCTGGTGGTCGCTCGGCCACCGCGACGGCGGCGTCATGCTGCAGCTCGCGGCCTGGGCGCAGCACATCGTCACGTTCCGCGCCGGTGCGGCGGACTTCATCCGCGAGGTGCCACCGATCTACCGCGTGCACCTCTTCTTCGGCATGACGGTGTTCCTGCTGTTCCCGTTCTCGCGCCTGGTTCACGTGTGGAGCGGGTTCGCGACGGTCGGCTATCTCGGCCGCGCCTACCAGATCGTCCGCGGACGCTAGCGCGGTGCCGTTCCGGCAGAATCGTCAAGGTTTTCCGACGGCGGCGTTAACAAGACGCCCGCCGCCTCCTACGATGGCTCCATTCTCTTATCGGAGGCCGATCATGAAATTCCGCAAGACGATCATCGCAGCAACGCTCGCGCTCGCCGCCGCCTGGACCGCTCCCGCGTTCGCGCACTGCGACACGCTCGACGGGCCGGTCGTCGGCGCGGCGCGCAAGGCGCTCGACACCGGCAACGTCAACCTCGTGCTGGTCTGGGTGCAGAAGAACGACGAGGCGCAGATCCGCGACGCCTTCCAGAAGGCGCGCAACGTGCGCAAGGCCGGGGGCGACGCGAAGGAGCTCGCCGACCGCTACTTCTTCGAGACGCTGGTGCGCATCCACCGCGCGGGCGAGGGCGCCGGCTACACGGGCCTCAAGCCCGCGGGGCAGGTCGAGCCGCCGGTCGCAGCGGCGGACAAGGCGATCGCGAGCGGCAGGCTCGAGGGCCTGGCGAAGACGATCTCGGCGCGCACGGAGAAGGGCTTGCACGAGCAGTTCGCGCAGGTGATGGCGAAGAAGAAGTACGACGCGAACGACGTCGCCGCCGGGCGCGCCTACTCGAGCGCGTACGTCGAGTTCGTGCACTACGCCGAGCGGCTCTACGACGCCGCCGAGACGATGGCGCCCGAGCACGCGCAGCCGGCTCCCGCCCACAACCACTGAGGAGGCACGCCATGAGGTTCTGTCGGCCGCGTCACCGCGGAGATGGCCGAGGCGCTGCCGATGACGAAGCGGCTGGAAGCCGAGCTCCCGCGGAGGAGCGGGTGCTCTATCCGGCCGCCATCGTGGTCGGGCAGCGCGTGCGCGAGTCGCTGGAGAAGGCGCTCAGAACACCAGCGACTTGATGATCACCGGCACGACGCCGGTCTTCGCGACCGGCGTTCCGATGTCGACGTATTCGAAAGCGTTGAGCCTGACGCTGTCGATGGCGACGACGCGGCTCCCCGGCGCCACCTCGCGGTGCAGGACGCGGCCGAGCGTGAGGCCGACGTCGCCGTCGATCATCAGGACGACCGGCATTCCCGCGGCGACGGTGCGCGGCACCGCGGCCGCGATGCCCGAGGCGACGGCGTGCAGCCGCGCGTGGTCGGGATCGCCGGTCCAGGGAAATGCGAAGGCGACGGGACCCGAGCCGTCCTCGAAATCAGTCAGCGCCAGCGTGCCGCGGACGGCGCGCTCGATCGCCGGCGCGGAGACGGCATCGCCCAAATCGATGCGGCAGGCCGCGACCGGAAGGTTGCGCAGCGGCAGGATGTCCGGCTCGGCGATGAAGATCGTGTTGCCGCTGACCTGCACGGTGAACTGCGACGCGCCCGTCACCGTCGCGCGGATGCCGTGTCCCGGGTCCCAGATCGGCGCGCGCAGATCGCCGTCCTCGATCGCATGCGCAAGCGCGTGCGCGAGGTCGGGGCCGAGATCGCCGAAGCGCCGCGTCTCGCGGCCGTAGACGTATTCGGCGACGCCGCCCGAGAAGGTGATCGCGTCGATGCTCAGGTCGAGGAGAGGCTTCGGCCAGCCCGCGGTCACCAGGAGCCGCGACGCCAGCGCATCGGGCTCCCGACGCGAGATCATCGCGACGAGAATCTGCGCCATCCGCTCGACGATCTTCCGGCGCTCGCGCGGAGCAAGCTTCTTTCCCGCGGAAAGCTCGATCCCGAGCGAGCGCGCCACCTCCACGATCGGCTCTTCGATGCGGACGAGTCCGTTCTCCGGGTCCTCGACCAGCAGCCGTCCGCCGACCGCGATCGCGACCGTCGCGGCGAGCTCGCCGTTGCGCACCAGCGCGAGTTTCGTGGTGCCGCCGCCGATATCGACGTTGAGCAGCGTCTTCCTGCGCTCGGCCGAGAGCTTCATCGTCCCGGACCCTTGCGCCGCGAGCGCCGCCTCCATGTGGTGGCCCGCGGAGGCGCACACGAGCTTGCCCGACTCGGCGGAGAAGAGATCGGCGATCGCGCGCGCGTTCCGGCGCTTGAGCGCCTCGCCGGTGAGGATCACGGCGCCGGAGTCGACCGCGGCGCGCTCGAGCGCAGCGCCCGAATAGCAGGAGTCGACGAACGCGGCGAGCTTCTCCGTATCGATCGTGTAATCGGGAAGATAAGGGGTCAGGAGGATCGGCGACTCCCAGAGGATCTTCCGGTCGACCACCACGAAGCGGCTCGACAGCGCCGTGGCGAGGCGCTGCATGTGCACGCGCGCGAACATCAGGTGCGACGTCGAGGAGCCGATGTCGATGCCGACCGTGGTCAGCTCGACGTTGTCCGCGCTCCAGATCGCGTCGGAGAGCTGCGCCCGCTCCTCGGGGTCGACGTGGACGTGCTCGAAGTCGAGGTCGTGCACTATGCGACCGTCGATTCGTCGATGTGCTTCGCCATCCCCGACTTCACGCCGTGCTTCGCGAGCTCCTCGAGAAAGATCTTGTGGATGCGCGGGTCCTGGTCCTTGTAGTCGATCTGGCGCCCGCCCTGGTCGACGTTGACGTCGACGCTCGAGAACTGCGTGCGCTTCTCGGAGGTGAAGGGGTAGCGCAGGCTGCCGAGCGCCACCGCGAGGTAGCGCGAGGGCTCGGGCGCGGTGTTGAAGTGCTGGTGGAACATCATGTCGGGCGGCGCGAACACGGTGCCGTGCTTCCAGTCGATGCGCACGAAGTCCCCGGCCTTCTCGTACCAGAAGAGCGAGTAGCCGTGGCCGGTGACGGCGTAGACGTGGAAGTCCGGGCCGTGCCGGTGCGCCTTCTTGTAGGTGCCGACCGGCATCTGCGACGAGTGCGCGTGCATGGTGCCGTCGGCGAGGATGAACTTCATGTTCGAGCTGCCCGCGCCGCGCTGCTCCCAGGTCTTCAGCTCGAAGGCGGCGAGGTCGGGGACGAAGTTCGTCTCCCACATGTGGCGGCCGGGACGCACGGGAATGAAGTCGCCCTCGCCGGCGAAATAGCGGGCGGTGCCGAGGCGCTCGCTAAACTCGAAGGGATTGTCGAAGATGAACGCCTCGTTGTGGAACAGGTTCATCACGATCGGCAGGTTGTTCGTCGAGGCGAGACGCGCGCGCTCGCGGCCGCTCGCGTTGAAATGCCGGTAGCGCGCGTTGAGCGGCAGCGCGAACAGGCTCTTCGGGCCCCATTCGAACGAGTGCCTGCGGCCGTCGGCGGTCTCGATCGTCGTGCTGCCGTGGCCCGAGAGCACGTACACGACCTCCTCGTAGAGGTGGCGCTGCGGCTCCGACTTCGCGCCGGGCGCGAGGTCGAGCACGAACACCGCGACGAAGTCGCCGCGGCCTTTCAGATGCGCGACGCCGCCGTCCACGCCGAAGCGCGGCCACGGCCTCACCGGCAGCTCGAGCAGATCGATGCCGAAGTCCTCGACGACGGGCACGCCTTCGGCCTGGAGCCATGAGCCGTACGGATCGCGGAGCATGTCGGGCTGGGCGGAGTCGTTCATGGAGCGGACCTCGAGTTGCGCTGGGATCGGAGTCGGAATGATACCGATGTAGAATGGCGCCTGCAGCAGCGCAACGACAGCGAGGACCATGGCGAAAAAGACGTACGACGAAGCCTCCATCACCAAGCTGAAGGGCATCGAGCCCGTCAAGCTCCTCCCCGGGATGTACACCCGGGTCAGCGATCCCACCCACATCATCCAGGAAGCGATCGACAACGCCGCCGACGAGGCTTACGGCGGGCACGCGTCGCGCATCGACGTCACGGTGCACAAGGACGGCTCGGTGACAGTGGCCGACAACGGCCGCGGCATCCCCGTCGGCCTGCACCCGGTGGAAAAGATCCCGACGGTGCAGCTCGTCTTCACCGAGCTGCACGCGGGCGCGAAGTTCTACAAGCGCTCGGGCGACGCGGCGTACCAGTTCTCCGGAGGGTTGCACGGCGTCGGCGTGTCGGTCACGAACGCGCTCTCCGAGCGGCTCGAGGTCGAGGTCGTGCGCGAGGGCGAGCGCCACCGCATCGTCTTCGCCGACGGCGACGTCAAGGAGAAGCTGAAGAAGGTCGGCTCGGCCAAGGGCTCGAGCACCACGCTTCGCATCTGGCCGAACAAGAAGTACTTCGACTCGCCCAAGGTCTCGATGCCCGATCTCGAGCGGCTGGTGCGCTCGAAGGCGGTGCTGCTGCCCGGCGTCACCGTGACGCTCACCGTCGAAGGCTCGAAGGACGGCACGCGCACGTGGAAGTATCCCGAGGGCATGGCGGGCTATCTCAACGAGATGCTCACGACGGGCGAGCTGCAGGCGGTCGCGCCCGTCGTCACCGCCGAGCGCTACGTCGAGGAGGGCAACGGCTTCGCGAAGGGCGAGGGCGCCGGCTGGGCGCTCGCCTTCATCGACGGGGAGCAGAAGGGCGCCGGCGAGTCGTACGCGAACCTGATCCCGACGCCCGCCGGCGGCACGCACGAGTCGGGGATGCGCGACGGCGCGTTCGAGGCGGTGAAGTCCTTCGCCGAGCACCACAACATGATGCCGCGCGGGATCAAGCTGCTGCCCGACGACGTCTGGTCGCGCGCGGTGTACTTCCTCTCGGCCAAGATCCTCGAGCCGCAGTTTCACGGGCAGACCAAGGAGAAGCTCTCCAACCGCGACGCGGTGAAGCTCGTCTCCGGCATGGTCAAGGACCCGCTCGAGCTCTGGATGAACCAGCACGTCGACCACGGCCGGAGAATCGCCGAGGTCGCGATCGCGCAGGCGGTGAACCGCTCGAAGGCCGTGCAGAAGGTCGAGAAGAAGAAGGGCTCGTCGGTCGTGATGCTCCCGGAGAAGCTCACCGACTGCGAGTCGAGCGACATCGCGGAGAACGAGCTGTTCCTGGTCGAGGGCGACTCGGCCGGCGGCTCGGCCAAGCAGGCGCGCGACAAGCGCTTCCAGGCGATCTTCAAGATGCGCGGCAAGGCGCTCAACTCCTGGGAAGTCGAGCGCGAGCGCCTGTTCTCGAACAAGGAGATCCACGACATCGCGGTCGCGCTCGGGGTCGACCCGCACGGGCCCGACGACGAGCCGAGCCTCGAGGGCCTGCGCTACGGGAAGATCGCCACGATGACGGATGCCGACGTCGACGGCGCCCATATCTCGGTTCTGCTCCTCACGCTCTTCTTCAAGCACTTTCCGAAGCTCATCGAGCGTGGCCATATCTACGTCGCGCAGCCGCCGCTGTACAAGATCGACGCGCCGGCCCACGGCAAGCGTCCCGCGAAGAAGGTTTACGCGCTCGACGACGAGGAGCTGAAGGGCATCAAGGACCGGCTCGCCGACGAAGGCGTGAAGGTCGATGCGCTGTCGGTGCAGCGCTTCAAGGGCCTGGGCGAGATGAACCCCGACCAGCTGTGGGAGACGACGCTCTCGCCCGATACGCGGCGGCTGCTGCCCGTTAAAGTCACCGACGCGAAGAAGACGCTCGCGATGTTCAACATGCTCATGTCGAAGAAGGAAGCCGAAGCGCGCTGCGCCTGGATGGAGGAGAAGGGCGACCAGGTCGAGGCCGACGTATGAGCAAGAAGCGCCGCAAAGGCGGCGACGGCAATACTCTCGACCTGTTCGACGACGACAAAAAGTTGAAGGGCGGCAAAGGCGGAGGGGGCGGCAAGCCGCCTCCCGCGCGTGCCTCGAAAGGCGACGACGACTCGATCGACCTCGGCGCCTTCGCCGAGCGCTCGTACCTCACCTACGCGATGAGCGTGGTGCGCGGCCGCGCCATCCCGAACGTCGAGGACGGGCAGAAGCCCGTGCAGCGCCGCATCCTCTACGTGATGGGCGAGCTGGGCCTGCGCCCGGGCGCGAAGCCCATCAAGTCGGCGCGCATCGTCGGCGAGGTGCTCGGCAAGTACCACCCGCACGGCGACGCCGCCACCTACGAGGCGATGGTGCGGATGGCGCAGAGCTTCACGCTGCGCTACCCGCTGATCGACGGCCAGGGCAACTTCGGCACCGCGGACGGCGACTCGGCCGCGGCCTACCGGTATACGGAGGCGCGGCTCACGCCGATCGCCGATCTGCTGCTCTCAGAGATCGACCAGGACACGGTCGACTTCGTCCCGAGCTACGACGGCGCGTTCCGCGAGCCCGAGCTGCTGCCCGCGCGGCTGCCGATGCTGCTGCTGAACGGCGCTTCCGGCGTCGCGGTCGGCATGGCGTGCGAGTTCCAGCCGCACAATCTGCGCGAGGTGGCGGACGCCGCGGTGCAGCTGCTGCAGCACCCGCGCACGACGACCGACAAGCTGCTCGAGGACATCCAGGGCCCCGACTTCCCCGGCGGCGCGCAGATCATCTCTTCGCGCCAGGAGATCCGCGAGGCCTACGAGACCGGGCGCGGCTCGCTGCGCGCGCGCTGCCGCTGGAAGGTCGAGGAGCTCGCGCGCGGCCAGTGGCGCGTGGTCGTGACCGAGCTGCCGCCGACGACCTCGGCGACGCGCGTCATGGAGGAGATCGAGGCGATCGTCGATCCGAAGGCGAAGGAGAAAGGCGGCAAGGTCACGCAGGAGCAGCAGAACAAGAAGGCGCTGCTGCTCTCGCAGCTCGAGAAGGTCACCGACGAGTCCGACAAGAACAACAAGGTGCGGCTGGTGCTCGAGCCGCGCACGTCGCGCCTCGATCCCGACGAGTTCATGAAGCTGCTCCTCGCGCACACCAGCCTCGAGGAGAACTTCCCCATCAACATGGTGGTGCTCGGCCGGGACGGCCGGCCCGGCCGCAAGAACCTGCGCGACCTGCTCGAGGAGTGGGTCGGCTTCCGGGTCGACACCGTCACGCGGCGCACGAAGCACCGCCTGGGCGAGGTCGAGCGGCGCATCCACATCCTCGACGGCCGCAAGATCGTCTACCTGAACATCGGGGAGGTGATCAAGATCATCCGCGCCTCCGACGAGCCCAAGCCCGCGCTGATGAAGCGCTTCAAGCTCACCGAGGTCCAGGCCGAGGACATCCTCGAGATCCGGCTGCGCCAGTTGGCGCGGCTGGAAGCGATCAAGATCGAGCAGGAGCTGAAGGAGCAGCGCGATCAGCAAAGCAGGCTGGAGGACATCCTCTCCAGCCCGGCCTCGCTCAAGCGCACCGTGGTCAAGGAGATCGAGGCCGACGCCAAGCAGCACGGCGACGA
>DATDMW010000140.1:0-10520 GCA_036518595.1 Burkholderiales bacterium | reverse complement strand
CGGCCTGTTCGTGCGCGTGAGCGCGTCCTTCGGGATCCTGCTGATGCTGGTGTACTGGACCGCGCACATGAGCTTCCCGTACATCGAGAACAAGAACAACTTCCTGCTCGACTTCCACATCGTCTACGCCGTCGTGCTCGTGCAGCTCATCGTCGAGCGCGCGGGTCACGTCTGGGGCCTGGACGGCTGGGCCGAGAAGATCGACTTCTTCGGGCGCCATCCGAAGCTGAAGGCGGCGCTGGTCGCCTAGAGCGCGCGCGCCGCACGGGCCCGGACCGCCCGGTCCGGGCTTTTCGTCTCCGCTGCGCTTTCCTCGAACGAGCGCAGCGCCACGCCGCGCGACGCGAGCGCGGCGCGCACGCGTCGGTCGCACAGCGTCGCCAGCTCGATCCGGCGCTCGTGCAGGTAGGTCGTCTCCAGGTCCGCGCGCTCGGCCGGGTGGCACACCAGCACGGTGACGCCCGCGGGCAGCGTCTCGATGATGCGCACGAGGCTCTCCGGACGGATGGCCTGCGGAAAGGGCAGGCCTTCGGCGGTCTGCCCGTAGAAATCGCCGCACCAGTGGAAGCCGGGCGCGCAGGCGCGCAGGGGAATGTTCCAGCGCGCGGCCGCCTGCGCGAAGCAGCTCCGGGCCGGCTCGCGCATGTGCACGTTCTGGTGCGAGTCGAGGTGCGTCGGCGCGCGGCCGGTCAGGCGCTGGAAGGCGTCGAGCTGCGCCGCGAGCTCGCGCGCGACCTCGCCGGCGTCCTCGACGCGGACGCGCTGGTAGCGCGCGTGCCAGGCGCCGTCGCGAAAGAACCACTCGCCCAGGTCGGCGTGCAGCCCCAGCCCGAGCGCCGGATGGGAGAGCGCGTAGTCGACCGCCTCGCGCACGGCGGCGCCGTGCGTCATGAGGCTCGCGCTGGTGACGATGCCGTTCTCGTGCGCGGCGATGATCCCGCGGTTCACGCCCGGCGTCTGCCCGAAGTCGTCGGCGTTGACGATGAGCGAGCGAGCCGCCATTACAATCCCAGGTCGCGCAGCAGGCGCTCGAGCACGGTCTCGGCGCGGAAGTACTCCTCGGCGATGAGGCGCGCCGCGCGCGCGTGGCGGGCGTAATCGGACTCGATCGCCTCGAACGCTGCGACGATCTCCGCGAGCGTGTCGAAGGCGAACAGGCCCTCGCCGGTCGGCAGCACGTCGCCGAAGCCGGTGTTCTGCGTGATCACGGGACGCCCGGCGGCTAGGTAGCTCGCGCTGCGCTCGCTGAACCAGCCGCTGCGCAGGCGCACGTTCTGGTCCTTGGCGACGGTGAACTCGGCGCGCGACGCGCGCACGTAGTCGCGGTACTTCCAGGGGTCCTGCGTGAAGCCGTGGGCGTCGGCGAGGCGCCAGCCGTTCGCGTCGAGGAGGGCGCGGCTGTCCGGGTCGAGGTCGTGCACGCCGAGGGCGATCTCCACCGGCCGCGCGACGCGGCGCGGCAGCGCGATGAACTTGCGGAACTCGCGGTCCTTGCTCCAGTAGTACGTATCGCCGCGGAACTCGACCTCGCCGTCCTGTCGCCAGTTGCCGACGGTCGTATACGCGTCGCGCGTGGGCTGCGTGCCGGCCCACAGGTCGAGGATCATCGGCTGCCGCGTGCGCGCGCGCAGGCGCGGCAGCGGCGGGATCGCGCAGCCGGGCCGGCCGATGCGCTCGCCGTAAGTGACGAAGTCGTGGTGCTCCTCGACCAGCCACTGCTTTTCTCCGCGGCTCACCGCGATCTCGTCGGCGACCGGATCGGTGCCGAAGTACACCAGCCGGCCGACCTTCAGTCCTTCTTCGGCGAACTTGGTGGCGCCGGCGACGTTGAAGACCGCGTCGGCGCCGGCGAGCAGCGCCTCGGCCTTATCGCGCGGCATGCCGAGCCATTCCTTGTCCGAGTAGCTGCGGCGATACGCCCAGCGATCGCCGAGGCCGAAGGCTTCGGCGGTGCGCGCGAGATAGGGCACCGCGTAGTCGGAGTCGCAGACGGCGGTGCCGCGCACCGGGTCGTAGGGCCAGCCGGAGCTCGCCTCGAAGTACCAGGCCTCGTGCCCGAGCCGCATCAGGCCGAGCACGATCTGCATGTGCATCCAGGCCATGCCGGCGTAGGGATTCGCGGCGAGCGTTCCGACGACGACGAGACGCCGGCGTTTCATCGCGGACGGCGGGACGGCGAGCGGGCCATGGCGAGCCGACTATAGCTTTCGATTGCGTGCGCGCGCTTGAGGCAAACTCTAGTCATAACGGCCTGCCTGAGCTTGCGAAACGGCGAAGAGCGCGTGCTCCGCGCCCAGGGTAAACCCGAAGGCGCCGAAGGCGCGATAATCCCCGCATCATGAAAATCACCATCCTCGACGACTATTTCGACACCCTGCGCACGCTGGACTGCTTCGCGAAGCTCGCGGGCCACGACGTCACGGTGTGGAACGACCACGTCCAGGACACCGACCGCCTCGCGGAGCGCCTGAAGGACGCCGAGGCGATCGTGCTGATCCGCGAGCGCACGAAGATCCAGGCGCCGCTGCTCGAGCGGCTTCCGAAGCTGCGCCTGATCAGCCAGCGCAGCGTCTATCCCCACATCGACGTCGCGGCGTGCACGCGCCTCGGCGTGATCGTTTCGTCGTTCCAGCACGACGGCACGCCTTCGTACGCGACGGCCGAGCTCGCCTGGGGGCTGATCCTCGCCGCGATGCGGCGCATCCCGCAGCAGGTCGAGGCGCTCAAGCGCGGCGCATGGCAGCTCGGCGTGTTCGGCTCGGTGCGCGGCAAGACGCTCGGCGTGCACAGCTACGGCCGCATCGGCGCGGTGGTCGCGGGCTACGGGCGCGCCTTCGGCATGCGCGTGGTCGCATGGGGGCGCGAGGCGTCGCGCCAGCGCGCAGAGCGCGACGGCTACGTCGCCGCGCGCAGCCGCGAGGAGTTCTACGAGCAGTGCGACGTCATCTCGCTGCACATGCGCCTGGTCGACGCGACGCGCGGCATCGTGACGCGCGCGGACCTCGCGCGCATGAAGCCGACGGCGCTCCTCGTCAACACGAGCCGCGCCGGCCTGATCGAGCCGGGCGCGCTGGTCGACGCGCTCGAGGCCGGGCGCCCGGGCCTCGCCGCCGTCGATGTCTACGAGCAGGAGCCGATCCGCGACGGCTCGCACCCGCTGTTCGCGATGGACAACGTCGTGTGCACGCCGCACGTGGGCTACGTCACGCGCGAGGAGTACGAGACGCAGTTCTCCGACGTGTTCGACCAGATCGTCGCGTATGCCGCGGGCGCGCCGATCAACGTCGTCAATCCCGAGGTCCTGAAGCGTCGCTGATGCCGGCGCCGGTATTCGTCTGCGCGCACGGAGCGGGCGGCCACAAGGACGACCGCGGCATGCTCGCGCTCGCGAAGGTTCTCGAAGCGCGCGGCGTCGAGGTCGTGCGCTTCGATTTCCCGTACCGCGAGCGCAAATCCGGCCGACCCGATCCGATGCCGGTGCTCGAGGCGACCGTCGCGGAGGTCGTCGCGCGCGTGCGCGAGCAGCGCCGGCCGGACGGGCTCGTCATCGGCGGGCGCTCGATGGGCGGCCGCGCGGCGTCGATGCTCGCGGCGAAGGGCTTCCAATGCGACGGCTTGCTGCTGCTCGCGTATCCGCTGCATCCGGCAGGGCAGCCGGAGAAGCTGCGCGATGCACACCTCGCCTCGATCGAGGCGCCCGTTCTCTGTCTCAACGGCACGCGCGATGCGCTGTGCCGCCGCGATCTCATGGAGAAGGCCGTGGCCGGCTTGTCATCGTGGACGATGCACTGGCTCGACGGCGCCGATCATTCCTTCCGCGTGCTCAAGTCCTCCGGGAGGACCGACGCCGACGTGCTGGACGAGATCGGGGACGAGAGCGGGGCCTGGCTCGAGAGCCTCGCGCATCGGCGCTGAGGCTGCGCCGCGCCACTCCTGCGACACCCACTTGTACTTGCCGTTCGGCAGCGCGGGGATGTCGTCGACCCGCTCGATCGCGACGTTGACGTCGGCCGAGACGTACGTGCGAACGTTCAAGAGGAAGCGCTCGGCGTCGGCGGCGCCGTACCCGGGCCCCGGGACGAGCCGCGCCACCCAGCGGTCGCGCGCGATCTGCGCGATCTGACCCTTGCGGATGTTGAGCAGGCCCTTGTACGCGAAGCCGACGACCGCGGCGGTGATCGGCCTTCCGCGCAGGTCGTAGACGCGGTCCTCGAGCTTGCCAGCGAGCGCCTCGATCACCGGGTACGTGCGCCCGCACGGGCAGGGCCGCCGGTCCCAGCGCGCGGTGTCCGTGAGCCGGTAGCGCAGGAGCGGCATCGCCTCGTTGTGCAGCGTGGTGCCGACGAGGAAACCTTCGTCCTCGGTGGGCCGTCCTTGCCCGTCCACGATCTCGACGACGGAGTATTCCGGGTTCACGTGCATGCGCCCGTGCTCGCACTCCGCGGCGAAGACGACGCGCTCGGACATGCCGTAGAACGAGTACACGCGCGCTCCGAGCGCCGCCTCGATCTTCGCGCGCTGGAACGGGTAGAGCATCTCCGAGCCGGTGATCACCGACCACAGGCGCAGACGCGGCCGCCGGCCTTCGAGCGCGCTCGCGAGCGCGTACGCCGCCGACGGGTAGGCGCGCAGCTGCACGGCGCCGAAGCGCGCGATGGCCTCGGCGAACTCGCGCGCGGTGCGCTCGTCCAGGTGCCGCGTGGACAGCACGAGCTGCCGGCCGACGCGGTCCTCGAGCCAGTACGGCGGCTCGCGGTCTTCGAGCGGCTTCACGCGGTCGCCGCGCAGCACGGCCTGACGCTCGGCGGCGCTCACGCCCGCCCAGCGCCAATGCTGGCGATGGAAGGCTTCCTCCCAGAGAGTCGAGTCGAAAGTGCGGAAGACGTCGGTCGGAGCGCCGGTGCTGCCGCTGCTCTCGCCGAGCGGCCACCACGGCAGCCGCCGGCCGCGGTTCGGGTAGTACGCCGCGCGCTGCGTCTTGAGCGACGCCTTGTCCATGATCGGGACCTCGCTCGAGAGCCAGGCGAGCAGGTCGGACGCCGGGGCGCGCGCCGCGATTTGCGCGTGCGCCGGGATGCGGCGCGCCGCGCGCAGCGTGCGCGCGATCAGCGCCCCGGCGCGCGCCCGGTGCAGCGCCGGATCGGCGCGCTCGCGGCGCAGCAGCCCGGCGCAGCGCCGCGCGACGAGCGGCGAGCGCGCGCGCAGCGCGCCGGCCAGGGCGTACTTCAGGAGAAGCCGCGGGTCGCCGGCGACGGTCCAGGGGACGCCCGCCGCGGTCCAGCGCCGCAGCAGCGTTGCTGCCGACGGCGTCACGTCAGCCCGAAGTGGCGGCGGTAGCGCTCGAAGCAGCGCGCGCCGCAGGCGAGCCGCATCAGGGCACCCTCGGCGATCGGCTGCGCCAGCTCGGGATCCGAGTCGACGATCGAATACAGGACCTCGGCGTTCCAGGCCTTCGAATGCTTGATGTCGAGCTCGGAGTGCAGCTGGAAGTAGAGCCGTGCGTCGGTCGCCACGCCGAGGCGCCTCAGCCCGTCGTTCACGAGCCCGACGCGTCCCGGCGCCGTCATCTCGATCACCCCGAGCGCGCCGATCGCCTGGTAGGCGTAGCGCCGGTTCGCCGCGAGCGCGACCATCAGGTTGGCGAGGGCGAGCGACTCCCAGACGGTGTCCTCGATCCTCGGGCGCAAGTCGAGCTCGCGCACCACGGTGTGCAGCATCGGGCCGTGCATGCCGCGCTCGTGGCCGCGGCCCATTTCGTCCCAGTAGTTGCGCGCCATCTCGAGCTTCGCGCGGACCGGCTGCAGCTTCACCTGGGCCATCGCCACCAGGTCGTCGAAGCCGGCCTCGCCCGCGGCCTCCTGGGTCAGGAACCAGCGCATCTCCTCGAGCGTCGCCCGCTCCGCGAGCCACGGGAACAGCGGGTCGCCCTGGCCCGGGCCGCAGCGGCGCAGGTCCTCGAACCAGTCGACGAAGCCGGCTGCGTCCCAGGGCGCCTGCGCCGCCCGCTCGAACGCGCGGGCGCGCTCGACCTCGACGAAGTAGCCTTCGGTCGCGCGCATGTCCAGCTCCGCGCGGATGTCGGCCTCCCAGTCCGGACGGATGCGGGCGGGGGTCAGCCTGCCGGCGTTGAACCGGCACAGCTCCGAATGGAACGCATGGGGATCGGGATAAGGCGTCACGGACAGTGATCCTTTGGAGCCTGATAGGCTGAACAGGACTGTATCTTCCGGGCGACGGATTTCGCCGCGCCGTTTCCCGGTGTAGACCGATTGGCGGGCGCCGAATGGTATAGTCGCGGCGGGAGAGAAGATGAGCGCCTCTTCGCGCAGCGAAGCGCAGCAGCGCGCCGACGAGATACGCGCCTTCCGGGCCGAGCTCGAGCGCCTGGAGCGCGAAGGCGTTCTCGTTCTCGCGCCCGAGCAGCGCCGCGCCGTCGAGGCGCACCACGGCGAGCTGCTCGCGGGCTATGCCCGCGCCTTCGACATCGACCGCGACGCCGAGGCAAAGCAGCTGTCGCTCGGCATGCGCGTCGCCTCCTTCCTCGGGGCCCTCGCGCTGGCGGCGAGCGTTTTCTTCCTCTTCTACCAGTTCTGGGGGCTGCTGCCGACCGCGGCGCAGGTCGGGATCCTGCTCGCGGCCGCGTTCGGCACCTTCCTCGCGACGCTGCTGGTCCAGGCGCGCGATCCGACCGGCTACTTCACCAAGCTCGCCGCGATGGTGGCGTTCGCGTGCTTCGTGCTGAACATCGCCATGCTCGGGCAGATCTTCGACATCACGCCGTCGGACAAGGCGCTGCTGCCCTGGGCGGCGTTCGCGCTGCTGCTCGCGTACGCGTGCGACCTCAGGCTGCTGCTCGCCGCCGGCATCCTGTGCCTGATCGCGTTCATCTCGGCGCGGACCGGGACGTGGAGCGGGATGTACTGGCTCTACTTCGGCGAGCGCCCGGAGAATTTCTTCCCGGCAGCGGTCGCGATGTTCCTGGTGCCGCAGCTCGTCGATCACCGGCGCTACCCGGGCTTCGGGGCGATCTATCGCGTGTTCGCGCTCCTGTCGCTGTTTCTTCCCGTGCTCGTGCTGTCGAACTGGGGCGAGATCAGCTACATCGACGCGGACGACAAGATCATCGAGGGCGCGTACCAGGTGCTCGGCTTCGCGGTCTCCGGCGGAGCGGTGTGGCTCGGCGCGAAGCGCCACTGGCCCGAGGCCGTCAACACCGGGCTCGTCTTCTTCGTCGTGTTCCTCTACACCAAGTTCTACGACTGGTGGTGGGAGATCATGCCGAAATGGCTGTTCTTCCTGGTCATCGCGCTGACTGCGGTGCTGCTGCTGCTCGTGTTCAAGCGCGTGCGCACGGTGCGCGTAGGAGCCGCCGGATGAAACGGTCGCACACGCGCCTCGCCGGCCTGGTCCTGCTCGCGCTCACGAACGCGATCGCGCTCGGCGGCGCGTTGTGGAACCGCTCGGGCGAGCCGCAGGCGCGCATGCGCCTGACCGAGCGCGAGCTGCAGCGGTTCGAGCCGTGGTACGGCAACCGCGAGAACAGCGGTCTGACGTTGCGCTTGCGCTGGCGCACGCTGGTCGAGGAGCGGACAGCGGCGGATTTCTATTCGCTGCGTTACGGCTCCTCGGGCGGAGCTCCCGGATGGCTGGACCGCGCCAAGATGGAATCGCTCGGATTCGACACCTCGATGCTCGCGGCGTATTCCGAGCGCGCGCGCAAGCGCTACGAAAAGCAGCTGCCACGCGAGGTGCTGCTGGTGCTCGAGCTCGACGGCGCGGCGTACCGCCGCGCGCTCGAGCTCACGCGCGAGCGCGTCGACGGCGAGCTGGCGAAGCCCTTCATCGCCGGCGACCGCGCCGCCGAGGAGCGGCGCAAGAGCCTGCGCGAGACGCTCGACTGGGAGACCTCGCGCAGCAGCCGCCTCTTCGTCGTCGACGCCGGGACCGACGCCGACGCGCTGCGCGCGAAGTATCAGGACCGCGCCCGCTACGCGATCGTTCGCGGCGAGGCGAGGCCGTGGGCCGCGGGCGCGGGCTCCGGCCGCGCCGCAGGCATCGTCGACAGCGTGAGCGTGGCCTCGATCAACGTTCCGCTGCGGCTGCGCGGAGTTCTCGCGGGCGTTCAGGCGCTCGATTACGCGCCCGCGCCGAGGACGCCGTTCGACGCGACGGTCGCATGGGGCAGGCGCTTCGAGCCCTGGCTGGTCGAGGCCGCGCGCCGGTGACGCTCAGCCCGAGCCGGGCGCGTCCGCGAGCAGCCGCTCGAGCGCCTCGCCGGGCACGGGCTTGACCAGGTGGTGATCGAAGCCCGCGTCCTTGGAGAGAATCCGGTCCTCGTCGCGCCCGTATCCGGTCAGCGCCACGAGCACGAGCCCCGCACCGCGGGCGCGCAGCTGGCGCGCGAGCTCGTAGCCGTCGAGGCCGGGCAAACCGATGTCCACGAAGGCGACGTGCGGCCGGTGCGCCAGCGCGAGCGCGAGCCCGCTCGGGCCGTCGTACGCGACCTGCACCGCGTGTCCCCGGAGCTGGAGCAGCGTTGCCATGCTGTCGGCGGCGTCTCGGTTGTCGTCGATGACGACGATGCGGCGCGAGCTCCTGCCCACGGGCCGCGGCTCGGCGTCGGAGGCCGCATCGCAGCGCTCGGCCGACAGCGGCAGCCGCACGACGAACTCGCTGCCTTTCTGCGCGCCGTCGCTCTTCGCCTCGACCGAGCCGCCGTGCAGCGCGACGATGCTGTGCACCAACGACAGGCCGATGCCCAGCCCGCCCGGCGCGCGATCGGGCGCGCGCGACGCCTGCGTGAAGAGGTCGAACACGCGCGGGAGCAGGTCGGCCGCGATGCCCATGCCGTTGTCGACGACGCGGATCGCGACCCAGCGGCCGTCGCGCTCGACGCTCGCGAGGATCTCGCCGCCCGGCGCGGTGTATTTCGCGGCGTTGTTGAGGAGGTTGCCGACGACCTGCACCAGGCGCGTGAAGTCGCCCGCGACGCGCGCAGGCTCGATCAGCGGACGCAGCGTCAGGCGGTGCCGGCGCTCGTCGATCAGCGGGCGCGCGAGCTCGACGCCCTCGGAGAGCACGCGATTGACGTCCACCGGCTGGATCTGCAGGTTGATCTTGCCCTGGGTGACGCGCGAGATGTCGAGCAGGTCGTCGACCAGGCGCGACAGGTGGTGCGTCTGACGCCCGATGAGATCGCGCATCTGCCCGAAGCGTTCGTCCCCGGGCTCGAGCAGGCGCAGCACGTCGACCGCGTGGCGGATCGGCGCGAGCGGGTTCCTGAACTCGTGCGCGAGCATGGCGAGGAACTCGTCCTTCTTGCGTCCAGAGGCGATCAGCTCGCGCGCGCGGTAGTGCTCGGTGAGGTCGGTGACGATGAGACAGATACCGTCGAACTGCTCGGTGCGCAGCGGGCTGAAAGCGAAATGCGCGGGCGTGCCGTGCCCTTCGGGGCCGAGCAGGTGCAGCTCGACGCGCGTCGGGTTGTTGCGCGCGGTCGCGAGCGCCGTCTCGAGCAGCAGCCGGTCCTCGGACTGCACGAAGTCCCCGAGGCGCCTGCCCAGGATGCGCTCGCCCGGCACGCCCGCCAGCTCGCCGAAGCACGAGTTGCAGTAGAGGACCTCGCCGGTCTTGTCCAGCGTGAGCGCCGCGTCCTGCATCTGCTCGACCAGCATGCGGTACGGGTGATCGGCGCTCTGCAGCACGTAGACCTTGGGGCCGTCGGGCCCGCCCACCACCAGGGCGTCGACCGCGCCGGTGCGCAGCGCCTCGAGCTTCTCCTCGGCCTCGGCCAGCCGCGCGCGCAGCGCCTCGAGCGGCTCGCTGTCGAACGGAATCACGTTGTCCGGCGTCGCGCTCATGCGGCCATCCCCATGCTCTCGACGAGCCGCTCGCGCACCGAGAGGTCGCCGATGAGGTAGCGCAGCGGGACGGGGCGCTTGCGCTCCAGCGTCGGCACGGCGACGATCTGATCGTCGCGGGCGCGCTCCGGATGCTTGTAGATATCGACGATCTCCAGATCGTAGCGCCCGGCGAGCAGCTCCTCGCACGCCGCCTTCGCGTTCTGGATCGCGCGCAGCGAACGCGCGCCCGCGCCCGCGACGTAGAGCACGAACGAGAAGCGGAGCGGCTCGGCGCTCACGCTATCGACGCGGGATGAGATCCAGCCCCACCAGCGTCTTTTCCTCGTTGGACAGATCGCCGATGATCTTCTTCATCGGCGGAGGGAGCTTGCGCACCAGGGTCGGGATGGCGACGATCTGATCCCCCTCGGCGAGCTGCGGGTGCTGCATGAGGTCGACCACCTCGATGGTGTAGCGGCCTTTGAGGTGGGTCTCGCACAGCGTCTTCAGGTTCGCGAACGCGGCGAGCGAGCGGGGCGTCTGGCCCGCGATGTAGAGCCGAAGGTTCCAGGTTTCCGGCGCCGCCGTACTCCCGCCGGCGCCGGAGGCGCTCGCGCCTTGGTTCAGGTTCATAGACATGTTGGGCACCTCCGTGTGGCCGTTGTTCCCGGGGAATCT
>DATDMW010000139.1:0-13083 GCA_036518595.1 Burkholderiales bacterium | reverse complement strand
GTACGAGGCGGGCAAGATCAGCTACGAGGACGCGCTGCGCAACGCCGACAGCGTCAACGACCTGCGGCTCGCCATCAAGCTGCAGTCGAAGGAAGCGAAGAACCGCGATCTCACGGAAGGGATCCAGAACCTCAATATCGTCTGAGCGGCGGACGTGTCGCAGAAAGGGGCGCGCGGCAGCGCCCCTTTTTCGTTTCGCGCTAAGATTTCGGTTCGGACCCGAAGGAGGCCCACATGGCAGAACCCTCACACACCTACCCGGAACTGAAGAGCAAAAACCTCGCCGAGCTGCGCGAGATCGCCGCCGGCATCCAGCACGACGCCGTGCAGGGCGCGACGCAGATGAACAAGGACCACCTGCTCGCCGCGATCTGCAAGGCGCTCAACATCGACATGCACGTTCACCACGAGGTGAAGGGCATCGACAAGGCCGCGGTGAAGGGCAAGATCCGCGAGTGGCAGAAGAAGCGCGACGAGGCGCTGAAGGCGAAGGACCGCAAGCAGCTGAAGGTCGCGCTCGACCACATCCACCATTTCAAGCACGCGCTGCGCAAGGCGATGGCCTGATCGGTGGTCCAGCACCCCGATATCTCGCATCTCATCTCGCTCGCGGTCGCGCCGGTGTTCCTGCTGACCGCGGTGGGAACGCTGCTCGGGGTGCTGTCGAACCGGCTCGGGCGCGTGGTCGACCGGATCCGGATGCTCGACGAGCTCGCCCCGAGCCTGGATGTCAAGGCGCGCGCTGCGTGCGACAGCGAGCTCGCGGTCCTTTCCCGTCGCATGCGGCTCGTGTATACGGCGATGACGGCGGCAGTGCTCTGTGGCCTGTTCGTCGGCCTGCTGATCATCGTCGCGTTCGTCGATGCGCTCGTGGCGGTC
The DNA here is from genome assembly GCA_036518595.1 of Burkholderiales bacterium. GTDB lineage: Bacteria > Pseudomonadota > Gammaproteobacteria > Burkholderiales > SG8-39 > VBDM01. Next base: position 12,204 of record DATDMW010000139.1, on the reverse strand, counting down.
GACCTTTGGCATACGGTCGGGCTGCTGTTCATCGCGGCGATGCTGTCCTTCATCGGCAGCCTGTGCGTGTTCCTGCGCGAGATCTTCGTCGCGGTGACGAGCACGCACAGCCCGATGCGCTAGCGCCTTGCCGGTCAGCTGGGAGTCCCTCGCCGTCGCGGCCGCGGTCGTCGCGTGCGGCTACTTCGTGTTCGGGCTGTCGGGTTTCGGGGCGGCGCTGGTCACCGTGCCGGTCGTCTCGCATCTGTGGCCGGTGCAGTTCGTGCTGCCGGTGCTGGCGCTGCTCGACTTCACCGCGTCGATGTTCCTCGGCGTGCGCCACCACCGCGAGGCCGAGCGCGGCGAGCTGACGCGCATGATCCCGATGGCGGTCCTCGGCGCGGCGCTGGGCGCGACGCTGCTCGTCAACATTCCGCGCGGCGCTGGGCTCGCCGGCATCGGCGCGTTCGCGGTGCTCTACGGCTTCTACGCGCTCGTCGAGCGCGGGGCGTTCGGCCGGATCAGCCGCAACTGGGCCTACGTCGCCGGCATCGTCGGCGGCACGAGCGGCGCGCTGTTCGGCATCGGCGGTCCGCCTTACGCGATCTATCTCTCGCGGCGCATCGAGGACAAGGACGTGCTGCGCGCCACGGTCGCCACCATGGTGATCTTCAGCGTCGGCAGCCGCTTGGTCATGTTCGCGATCGCGGGACTGGTCGCGTGGAACGAGCTGAAGACGGCGCTGGTGCTCCTGCCCTTCCTCTTCGCGGGCCTGTGGGCCGGCGGGCGCGCGCACCTGCGCATCTCGCGCCGCGCGCTCGGCCGCTTCATCGCGGCGCTGTTGATCGCGACCGGCGCGTCGCTGCTCTGGCGCGCCGCGGCGGGCTAGCGCGGCCGCGCATCCTTGCGCATGGACCCGGCGACCATCCGGTACTCGTACAGCCGGCACTCGAGCGCGCCGTTGTAGAGCGGGATCTTGCGCGAGGGATGCAGGCGGATCAGCTTCGCGAGCTGCGGATCGCCCGAGAAGACGAAGCACCGCCAGCCGGCGTAGTGCCGCTTGAGCGCGTCGCCGAGCCTGGGATAGAACGCGGCGAGCTCGTTCTTGTCGCCGAGCCGCACGCCGTAAGGCGGGTTGGCGACGAGGAGTCCGCTTTTCGCCGGCGCGGAGCTCTCGAGGACGTCGGCCTGCTTGAGCTCGATCGACCCGGAGAGTCCGGCTGCCTCGACGTTGCGCTCGGCCTTCTTGAGCTCGTCGCCGTAGCGGTCGCGGCCGAATACGGCGAGCGGCCGGCTTTGCCGCTTCGCAAGCATCCCGTCACGCACCCGCTCCCACTGCTTCGCGTCGTGGACGCGCAGCCGCTCGAAGCCGAAGCCGCGCGCGTGCCCGGGGGGGATCGCGAGCGCCTTCAGCGCCGCCTCGATCACGAGGGTGCCGGTGCCGCACATCGGGTCGAGGAGCGGCTCGACCCCGTCCCAGCCGGTGAGCGCCACGATCCCGGCCGCGAGGTTCTCGCGCAGAGGAGCCTCGCCCGTGTCCTTGCGGTAGCCGCGCTTGTAGAGCGGCTCGCCCGACGTATCGAGATAGAACATCGCCTGCTTCGCGTCGAGATAGCAGTGGATGCGCACGTCGGGCGAGCGCGTATCGACATCGGGCCGGCTGCCGCGGTCGGCGCGGAAACGATCGCACACGGCGTCCTTGACGCGCAGCGTGGCGAAGTCGAGGCTCTTCAGCGGCGAGCGCGTCGCGTTCAGGTCGACGCGGATCGTCTGCCGCTCGCCGAACCACTCCGGCCACGGCAGCGCGAGCGCGGCGTCGTAGACGTCCTGCTCGCGCCGGTACGGCGCGGTGCCGAGCCGCAGCAACACGCGCGTCGCGAAGCGCGAGCCGAGGTTGGCCGAGTAGCACGCGGCGAGGTCGCCGCGGAACGCAACCCCGCCCGGCACCGTGCGCGGCTCGCGCGCGCCGAGCGCCCCGAGCTCCTCCGCGAGCAGGGCTTCCAGCCCGCGCGGGCAGGTCGCGAACAGATCGAAGCGGTCGGTCATCCGGCGGCGAACTTCGCGCGGATGCGCACGGCGCGCTCGAGCGGATCGACCGCCTCGAGCACCTTGAGCCGCAGGTCGCGATCGAGCTCCGGCCTTTGCAGGAAGCGCCGGACCACGGCGAGCACTTCCGCGTCCCGCTGGCCGCCCAGGAACGCCGACAGCCACTCGTTCACGAAGAAGATCTTGCGCGAGCGCTTGAGCTCGGGCAGCGCGCGCAGCGCGGGCTCGACCAGCGCCGCGGTGAGCGCGGCGTGCTCGGGCGCGTTCTGGGCCCCCAGCGCCGCCTCCACCCAGCTCTCGGGCAGCGCGGCGTCGCGCAGAGCGCGCTCGAAGTACCGGGACTTGACCGCGGCGTCGCGACGCGCGGCGCCGGCCGCGTACGCGTAGCGCCGCCCGTCGTCGCCCGGGTCCGCCTCCGCCTGCGCCGCGAGCAGCGTCTCGCCGTCCGGGTCGCCGAGGACGAGCAGCCGCGCGACCAGGCGGAACCGGTCCCGCGACGAAAGCGGAACGCCCGGAACCTCGAGCGCGCGCGCGAGCAGCCGCTTGATCACGGCTCGGCCCTCGGGCGACCAGGCGCTATCGGCGAACGCGCGAAAGAAGCTGATCCGCCTTCCGGCGGAGTCGGCGCCGAGCATGCCGTTGACGAGCGTCCGCTCGAGCGCGGGCGCCACCGCGTCGCGCTGCGCGTCGGAAAGATAGACCCGGAACGCCGCCTCGACGCGCGCGAGGAGCGTCGACAAGGTGACCGGATCGCGCTCGGCCGGCGCGGCGCGCAGGGCGAAGTCGATGTACTCGCGCGGGGCGAGCTCGGCCTCGCGCACCGAGTCCCAGACCGCGTCGAACACGAGCGAGCGCAGCAGCGCATCGCGCGCGAGGTCCGGGCGGGCGAGCACGGTCGCGCGGCTTTTCGCGTCGAGGAGGAACTGCCCGTAGCCGTAGTCGCCGTCGTTGGCGAAGAGCAGCGCGGGCGCGGGGATGCCGTCGAGCGCAGGAAGCGGCGCGCGGCGGCCGCGCAGCGTCGCATCGAAGCCTCGCGCGCTCCCGTCGGGCGCGACCGCGGCGAGGCGCACGCGCATCGGCCAGACGCCGCCCTCGCGCAGGACGTCGCTCTGGCGGAGGGTCGCCCCCCGCACCGCGCCACTCGCGTCCGTGCTCCAGGCGAGGCGCACGCGCGGCATGCCGCGGCGCTGGACCCACGCGGCCGCCCAGGCGCGCAGGTCCTTGCGCGAGGCGCGCTCGAGCATGTGCACCAGGTCGCTCCAGTCCGCAGAGCCGTAGGCGTGCGCGGCGACGAACGCGCGCACCGCGGCGCGGAACGCGGCCTCGCCGACGTAGAACTCGGCCTGGCGCAGCACGGCCGGCGCCTTGCCGTAGACGATCGTCCCGTACGCCGACTTCGCCGCGGCCAGGTTGGCGAGCGGCTGGAAGATCGGCGTCGTCCCGCGCGTCACGTCGGTTCGGTACGCGGTGACCTTGAGCGCGTGGAACGCCGTCCACGCCGGATCCTTCGGCAGCAGCGCCTCGGTCGCCTTCGCCGCCATGAAGTTCGCGAAGCCTTCCTTCAGCCACAGGTCGTCGAACCACTTCATCGTCACCAGGTCGCCGAACCACTGGTGCGTCGCCTCGTGGAACAGCAGTTGCGCGCGCCGCAGCCGGTCGTTCTCGTTCGGCTCGGACGGGAAGAGCACCGACTCCTCGCGCAGGAACCCGGCGCCCGCGTGCTCCATGCCGCCGTAGGCGAATTCCGGCACGAGCACGAGATCGTATTTCGCGAACGGGAAGGGCCGGTCGAAGTACTCCGCCAGCCAGTCGAGCGCGCGCGCGTTCTGCTCGAGCACGTCGCCCGCCTCGCGCGACGCGCGCTCGGCGCGCGATCGCCGCACGAACAACCGCGTGCGCAGGTCGGTGCCGTTGCCCGCCTCGACGAAAGGGCCCGCGGCGAATGCGAACAGGTAGGTGCTGATCGGCGGCGTCTCCTCGAAGCGCCAGCGCTTCGTCGCGCCCCGGTCCTCGACGTCGCGCGCCGGGCCGTTGCCGATCACCGTCCAGGACGCCGGCGCCGCCAGCTCGAGCCGGAAGCGGCCTTTCAGATCGGGCTGGTCGAAGCACGGAAACACCGTGCTCGCGTCCGCGGGCACGAACAGCGTATACACGTAGCGCGAGCCGTCCTCGTGGTCCTCGTAGCGCGTGAGCGCGCCGCCCGCGACGGCGATCGGCGCTTCGATCCGCGCGCGCACGGTGTTGCGCCCGGGGTGCAGCAGGCGCGCGGGGACGACGATGTGGTCGCGCACGACGCGCGCGGCCGCGGCCGGCGCGCCGTCGACGCGCAGATCCTCCAGCCGGGTGCCTGCGGCCGGGCGCCAGTCGAGCACGACATCGGGCGGCGGCGAGGCGAGCGTGAGCTCGATCTGCACGGTCCCGGCGAGCCGGGCCGCGTCGCGGTCGACCTCGAGATCGAGCGAGTAGCGCACGTCGCGGTAGCGCGGCGCGCGCCACGCGGCGAGCGCGCGCGAGATGCCGGGGCCGACCGGCGGGGCGGCGACGGCTTCGGGCGCAAAGACCCCGGGCGCGACCAGCGAGAGGACCAGCAGGAGCGCCGGCGCCGCGCGACGCCGGGATGGAATCAGCTCTTGGGCAGCTTCGGGATCGGCCACGCGGGCAGCGGCATGCCGGGCTTGCGCAGCACCCGCATCATGCGCAGCGCCATCTCGCGGCCGCGGTAGTAGCCGGGAATGTACGCGGACTCCGCGAAGCCGAGCGCGCGGTAGAAGCTGCGCGCCGTGTAGTTGCTCGCGCGCAGCTCGAGGTGGATCGTCGCGATGCCCGCGGAGAACGCCGACTCCACCATCCATTCGACGAGGCGGCGTCCGATGCCGAGGCGCTGGTGCGACGGACGAACCGCGAGGAGGTTGAGGTGCGCGTGCTCCTCGCCGAAGTACATGATCGCGAACGCGACGATGCGCTCGCGGTCGCAGGCGATCACGGTGAGCGTGTCCTTGTTGCGCAGCGAGCGGCTCACGCGGTCCGGGCCCCAGGACCATCCGAGGCCGGTTTCGATCAGGTCCCGAGACATCATCGCGATTTTCTCGGCGTCGTCGGGCCGGCCGGGCCGCAAAGTGATGTTCTTCGCTGTCATGATCGCTTCCGCCGCGCTCCCTGTTTCTTGATCTGGCTTCTCGTTCCCTACGCGAAAAGCTTAGCATGAAGCATACCGTTTTCGGTCACGATTAGCAGCACTCCACGCGGGCATCCGAACGGGTAATATTGCGGGTTCCAGCAGCGAGAATGCGGCTCGCTCGTCAGCCGGGCGACAGGCCCGTCAATCGAGCGTCAGTCGAGCCGGGAAACCCGAGCGGTCCAGCGCCGCGATCAGTTCCTGCACGTGCTCCGGGCCGCGCGTCTGCAGCACGAACTCGATCTCCACCTGCTGCAGCGGCAGGTCGGCCGCGAAAGCCCGCTGGTGATGCACTTCCTCGATGTTTGCGTCGGCCGCCGCCAGGCAGGCGGTGACCCGGGCGAGAGACCCGGGCAAGTCCCGTACCCGCACCCGCAGGCGCGCCAGGCGGCCGGCCTTCACCAGGCCGCGCGTGATGATCTCCGAGAGCAGCAGTGGCTCGATGTTGCCCCCCGACACGACCAGGCCGGTTCGCCGCCCGCGGAAACGCTCGCCGTAGCGCACCAGCGCCGCGAGCGGCGCCGCGCCCGCGCCCTCGACCACGGCCTTCTCCGCCTCGAGCAGCATCACGATCGCCTGCTCGATCTCGCTCTCGGAAACGAGGACCACGTCGGAGACCTTCTCGCGGATGATGGGCAGCGTACGGGTGCCGGGCTCCTTGAGCGCGATACCTTCGGCGATCGTGTGCGCGAACGCGGGCGGCACGCCGCGCAGCGCGCAATGCACGGCCGGGTAGGACTCGGTCTCGACGCCGAGCACCTCGATGCCGGGATTGATTCCCTTGGCGGCGACCGCGATGCCGGCGATCAGCCCGCCGCCGCCCACCGGCACGATGAGGGTATCGAGCGCCGGCTGCGCCGCCAGCATCTCGAGCGCGACCGTCCCCTGGCCCGAGATGACGTGCTCGTCGTCGTAGGGGTGGATGAGCACCAGGCTGCGCTCGGCGGCGAGGGCGAGGCCGGCGGTCTTCGCCTCGTCGAACGTGTCGCCGATGAGGATCACCTCGGCGCCGAAGCGCCGCGTGCGCTGCACCTTCACGTGCGGCGTCAGGCGCGGCATGACGATGACTGCGCGGATGCCGAGGCGCTGCGCATGGTAGGCGACGCCCTGCGCATGATTGCCGGCCGAGATCGCGAGCACCCCGGCCGAGCGCTCGGCGGCGGAGAGCGACGAGAGCTTGTTCAGCGCGCCGCGCTCCTTGAACGAGGACGTGAACTGGTGGCTCTCGAACTTCAGCCACACGCGCGCGCCGGTCGCCTCGGAGAGCGCCCTCGACTCGAAGCACGGCGTCTTCTCGACGCTGCCGGCGATGACCGCCGCCGCCTGCCGGATCGATTCTGGGGTGACGCTCGCAGGCACGGCGCCTAGAACGGCTTCACCACCGCGAGGGCGACGCCCGCGAGGAGCAGCAGCGTGGGCGCTTCGTTGAACCAGCGGTACCAGACGTGGCTGCGCGTGTTGCGGTCTTCGCGGAAGTCGACCAGGAGCTTTCCGCACCAGAGGTGATAGGCGACGAGCAGCGCGACGACCGCGAGCTTCGCGTACAGCCAGCCGCCGCCGAAGCCCCAGCCGAGCCAGAGCCAGACGCCGAAGACGATCGCGAGCACCCCGCCCGGCGTGGTGATGCCCCAGTAGAGCTTGCGTTCCATGATCTTGAAGCGCTCGCGGCCCGGCCGGTCGTCGGTCATGGCGTGATACACGTAGAGGCGCGGCAGGTAGAACAGCCCCGCGAACCAGGTGACGACGAAGATGATGTGTAGAGTCTTGACCCAGAGCATGGGGACGAGTTCAGCGCTTAAGGGGGCGTCCGGCGCGAGCATAAGACCGCGCCCGCGGCCAGGGCAAGCCCTAGCGCCAGGCGTCCTGGACGATGCGCCGGATGACGTGCAGCCGGCGATGGAAGAAATGGTCCGCCCCGGCAATGACGACCACCGGCAGCTCCTGAGGCTCGGCCCAGCGCAGCACGTCGGCGAGCGGGACGGTGTCGTCGCGCTCGCCGTGGATCAGGACGGTATCGGCCGGCACCGTATCGGTGCCGGCACGCCTCACGGCGAGTCCGACGAGGGCCATGCGCTCGGGGACGATGCGCTTCGCCACGCGCGTCTGCACGAAGGCGCCGAAGGAGAAGCCGGCGAGCGCGACGGGCAGGGCGCCGAAGCGCCCCGAGGCGTATTGCGCGACCTTCACCAGGTCGTCGGTCTCGCCGTCGCCCTCGTCGTGCTCGCCCTCGGATTGCCCGACCCCCCGGAAATTGGGCCGCAGCGCGACGTAGCCGAGCTCGACGAAGGCGCGCGCGAGCGTCTGTGCAACTTTGTTGTCGAGCGTGCCGCCGTACAGGGGATGCGGGTGCGCGACCAGCGCGAGGCCGCGCGGCGCGCCGGATCCGGACGCGGCGGGAAGGTCGATCACGGTCTCGATCCGGCCCGCGTCTCCGGCGACGAAGACGCGCTCGGCCGGCGCGCTCATAGGCGCAGGCGCTCGACGACCCGGCCGTTCTTGAGGTGCTCCTCGATGATCTCGTCGATGTCGGCGCGGTCGACGTAGGTGTACCAGACCTCGTCCGGGTACACCACGATGCAGGGTCCTTCCTCGCAGCGGTCGAGGCACCCCGCCTGGTTGATGCGCACGGCCCCCTTGCCGGCGAGGCCCAGCTCCTTCACCCGCTTCTTGGCGTAGTCGCGCATCGCGCTCGCGCCCTTGTCGTTGCAGCAGGCCTCGCCGTTGGTGCGCTGGTTGCAGCAGAAGAAGACGTGCTTGTCGTAGTAGCTCATGAGGGTAAATTATACGGGGGCGGCGCCCTTCCGCCCACCCGATGCCCGAGTACTCTCTTTCCGACTACCACGAGCGCAGCAAGCACCGGCTGGACCGCTACGCGCCGGGCCCGCGCGGGCTCGACTGGGCGAGCCAGCCCGACCCTTTCCGCCGGTACGAAGGCTGCGCGCTCGTCGAGCTGCCGCTCGCGGCGGAAGCGCTCGAGGTGCGCTGGGCGGACATCCGCGCCGCCCGGCCGCCCGCGGCGCGGCCCCTCGATCTGGGATCGATCGCGCTGCTGTTCGAGCTCTCGCTCGCCGTGTCCGCGTGGAAGAGCTACGGCGGCACCTCGTGGGCGTTGCGCTGCAATCCCTCGAGCGGCAACCTGCATCCCACCGAGGGCTATCTCGTCGCGGGCGCGATCCCGGGGATCGAGGCGGGCGTGTACCACTATGCGAGCCGCGAGCACGCGCTCGAGCGCCGCGGCGCGTGGCAGGACGCGCCCGCGCTCGGGGGCGTCCTCGTCGGCCTCGCGAGCATCCACTGGCGCGAGGCGTGGAAGTACGGGATGCGCGCGTACCGCTATTGCCAGCACGACTGCGGGCATGCGCTCGCGGCGCTCGCGTACGCGGCGGCGTGCCTGGGATGGCGCGCGAGGCTGCTCGAGGAGCCGGGCGACGCCGAGGTCTCCGCGCTGCTCGGCCTCGATCGCGACGGCGACTATGCCGGTGCCGAGCGCGAGGTGCCCGAGGCCCTGCTGTGGATCGCGCCCGCGGACCGCGACGCGCCGGCGCTACCGCACCCGCCCGAGCGCTGGGCGGGCCGCGCGAACCGCCTGTCGCAAGGTCACGTCGCCTGGCCGGACATCGACGCCGTCGAGCGCCTGGCGACGAAGCCGCGCACCGTGCCGGAGCGCCCGGTGCGAACGCCCGCGGCGCCGGCGCCCGTGCGCGGCGACGCGAGCGCCGCGGCGGTCATCCGCGGCCGGCGCAGCGCGGTCGCCTTCGACGGCGCCACTTCGATCACGGCCGAGGCGTTCTTCGCCATGCTCGATGCGACGCTGCCGCGCGCCGCGCCTCCGTGGTCGGCCTGGCCGGGGCCGGCGCTCGTGCATCCGGCGATCTTCGTTCACCGCGTCGAAGGTCTCGAGCCCGGCCTCTACCTGCTCGTGCGCGAGCCGGCCGCCCTCGACGCGCTGCGCGCGGCGATGCGGCGGGACTGGCTCTGGCGCAAGACGGGGCCGGTGGGGCTCCCGCTCCACCTGCTGCTCGCGCACGACCTGCGCGGGGCGGCGCAGAGCGTGTCCTGCCACCAGGAGATCGCCGCCGATTCGTGCTTCGCGCTCGGCATGCTCGCGCGCTTCGGCGCGGCGCGCGCCGAGCCGTGGCGCTACCGCGCGCTGCACTGGGAATGCGGGATGCTCGGCCAGGTGCTCTATCTCGAAGCCGAGGCGGCCGGCATCCGCGGCACGGGCATCGGCTGCTTCTTCGACGACGAGATGCACGGTCTGGTCGGCCTTCGCGACACGGAGTGGCAGACCCTCTACCACTTCACCGCGGGCGGCGCGGTGGAGGACACGCGGCTGACGACGCTGCCCGCGTATATGCATCGGCGTCACGAACTTGCGCGGGCCGGCACCGTCATACCCTCATGAGAACCCCATCGTTCACGACTTTGTACGGCGATCCGTTCGCCGCCTGGACCCGGCTCGCCTGGAAGACCGGCGAGCTGATGTTGCACTCCGGCGAGGTCATCGGCCGCCGCGTGACGGGATTCGCGCTCGCCGGACCCGGCGACGGCCGCGAGATCGCGCTCATGAGCCGCGAGAAGGTGGAGGCGGCGGCGGAATCGGGCTACGCGATGTGGTGGTCGCTGGTGCGCATCAATCAGCAGCTCGCGGGGCTCGCGCTCGGGCAGATGTTCGCCGGCGCGGCGGGGATGGCTTCCCTCGCCTCCGGCGCGACGCCGGCGCAGGCGGTCGAGCGCCAGGCGCGGCTGGTGCGCGACGCCGTCGGCCGGTCGGCGACGGCGGCCGCCGCAATCTCCGGCTCGACCGCCCGGCTCGCACAGCGCGGGCTCACGCCGATCCGCTCCCGCGCCGCCCGGAACGCGAAGCGGCTTCGCAAGCGACGCCGCTAGATCGTTCCGCGATCGCGGCCGCGCTCGGCGGCGAGGACCACGAGGTAGAACATCGCGGCGAAGGGCCACGTCACCGAGACGACGTGGGTCAGCCCGTTGAAGTTGAAGTAGGCGCCGCGCTGCCACAGCGCGAGAGACGCCGCCAGGTACGGGTTGCCCGGCGCGAGGTTGACGAGCGCGGTCGCGCCCATGAGCGCGAGCCCGGCGACCGCGAGGCGCGCCGTGCGCGGCAGCGACACGCCGGCGAGGACGACCAGCACGCCGGCGGCGAGCCCGGCCACCGCGCCCGAGGTGATCCACAGCATGTCGCGCATCAGCACGTCGAACGCGATCCAGCGCAGCGCGAGCGCCGCGCCGAGGAGCGCGCCGAAGAGGAGCCGCGCCGGCTGCCGCGCCGCGGTGAGGCAGGAGACGAACAGGCCCACCGCGATCGTGTTCGCCGCGGCGACGCCGGCCTCGACCCTGACGAACAGCTCCGCCGGGTAGAGCTTGCCGGGCGGGGGCTGGAAGAGCTCCCGCAGGTCGCCCGTCCCGAAGAGCAGCGTCTCGGGCGAGAGCTGCGCGAGCAGCCAGAGGGCGATCAGGACCAGCCCGAGGTCGAACTCGGCGCCCGCGGCGATCAGCCGGTAGCGCAGCGCCTTCAGGCCGCCGTCCGCGAGCAGCCGCGGCGCCGCGGGCATCGCGAGCAGCGCGCCGAGCGTCCCGCCGGCGGCGTTCGCGAGCAGGTCGACGTTCGACGCGGTGCGGCTCGGAAGATAGCTCTGCAGCGACTCGAGCACGAAGCTGAGCAGGATCGAGCAGCCGATGCCGAAGGCGAGCGCGCGCCGTCCGCCCAGCCGCGGCTGGACCGCGAGCAGCGCGAGGAATCCGAGCGGCACGTAGCCGAGCACGTTGGTGACGACGTCGAAGCGGGTGATTGCGCGCGGGAAGGGCGCGGTCAGGAACGCGAAGGGCGTCGGCCCCTGCACCTGCCAGCCGGAGAACGGGTGCAGGCTCGCGTAGATCACCAGCAGAACGTAGGCGCCGAAGAGATAGCGCGCGAGCGACGATGCGCGCAGCGGCTGCATCAGAAGTACTGCGTTCCCAGCCACCACGCGATGCCGGCGATGAACGCCGAGCCCGGGATGGTGAAGAGCCACGCCCAGACGATGTTGCCGGCCACGCCCCAGCGCACGGCGTTGAAGCTGCGCGCGGACCCCACGCCGACGATCGAGCCGGTGATCGTGTGCGTCGTCGACACCGGGATCCCGAGGCCGGTTGCGATGAACAGCGTGATGGCCCCGCTCGCCGAGGCGCAGAAGCCGCCGACGGGCTTGAGCTTGGTGATGCGCATGCCCATGGTCTTGACGATACGCCAGCCGCCGAACAGCGTCCCGAGCCCCATCGCCGCCTGGCACACGAGCACGACCCAGAAGGGCAGGTGATCGGAGCTGCCGTGCCCCGACGCGATCAGCAGCATCCAGATGATGCCCATCGTCTTCTGCGCATCGTTGCCGCCGTGGCCGATGCTGTAGAAGGCGGCCGAGACGAACTGCAGATAGCGAAACCAGCGGTCGACGCGCTTCGGCGTGGAGCGGTGGAAGATCCAGGACACGGCGATCATCAGCGCCACGGCCAGCACGAATCCCCCCGCGGGGGAGAGCACGATGGCGACCGCGGTCTTCAGCACGCCCGCCGGAACCAGCGTGTGGACGCCGCCCTTGGCGATCGCCGCGCCGCACAGCCCGCCGACGAGCGCGTGCGAGGACGAGGACGGGATGCCGTAGTACCAGGTGATCAGGTTCCACGCGATCGCGCCGACGAGCGCGCCGAACACGACGCGGTGGTCCACGATGGAGATGTCGATGATGCCCTTGCCCACGGTCGACGCGACGGCCGCGCCGAACACGAGGAAGGCGACGAAGTTGAAGAACGCCGCCCAGGCCACCGCCCAGCGCGGACTCATCGCGCCGGTCGAGACGATGGTCGCGATCGAGTTCGCCGCGTCGTGGAAGCCGTTGAGGAAGTCGAATACGAGCGCGACGGCGATCAGGAAGACGACGACCTCGAACGTGATCGACATGCTCAGGCGTTCTCGAGCACGATGCCTTCGATGATGTTCGCCACGTCCTCGC
>DATDMW010000138.1:0-18970 GCA_036518595.1 Burkholderiales bacterium | reverse complement strand
GGGCGCGCCCGCGCCGGGCGCGGCCAACCCGCAGCAGCCGATCGCGCCGATGCCGGCGCCGCCGCCCGCGCGCTGAGCGGCGGTCAGTGCGGGTGCGCCGGGTGGTCGTGCGCGGTCCGAAAAGCCGATTCGACAATCAATCGCCGCGGCGTAAGGCTCCCCCTGACCGGACGCGTCGGCGAAAAAAAGGCGCCCGAAGGCGCCTTTTCTCCGCGGTGGCCTGGCTCACTCGCGGTTCGGCCGGATGCGGGCGCGGATGCGGGCGAGCGTCTGCGTCTGCACCTCGTCGGCCCATTGGCTGTCGATCGTCTGCGGTCCACCGACGTTGCGCAGATCGAGCGACAGGTTGGTGATGTAGATCCAGTCGCCCACGCGCACCGGGCTCGCGGGGAACAGCAGCCCGATCGGCGCCTGGTCGCGGTCGACGCCGTCGAAGTCGCCGAGCTTGCTGATCACCTTCCCGGTCTTGTCGAGCACGACGATCTCGTCCGACTGGTTCGCGCAGATCCAGAGATTGTCGTCAGCGTCGAGGATCAGTCCGTCGGCGCCGTTGACGCTGTAGGCCAGCGCGGACGCCGGACCCGCCACGGGGCCCGTCGCGCTTGGCGTCACGGGAATCTGGATGATCGAGTCGTTCGCGGTATTGGCGACGAACAGCGTATTGAACGCCTTGTTGAACCCGAGCCCGTTCGCGCCGAAAGGCGGAATCCCGTTCGGCTGCAGCAGCGGGTCCTGCGCCCAGACCGTCGCCGTCGGGCTGCCGTTCGGCCCGGTCCTCCAGATGATGCCCTGGAAGGAATCGGAGATATAGACGTTGCCCTGCTGGTCGAAGGTCAGCGCGTTCAGGCCGGAAGCCCCGGTGACCGTAGTAAAAACCGTGGACGCGCCGGTCACGGGATCGACCTTGAGCACCTTGCCCTGCCCGAAGTCGAGCACGAGTAGCGCGCCCGTGGTGGGGTGGAAATCAAGCCCGAGCAACGCGTGGCTGGCGCCGGCGATATTCACCTCGCGCACCAGACGCCCCTGGCGGTCGAAGACGAACATCTGGTGCTTATTGGTCGCCGCGCCGGTGGGATCGAAGATCGTCGTGTAGATGTTTCCGTCCTTGTCGGCGGCGATACCCTCGGGATGCCCTGCACCCGAAGGAAGCGTCGCGAACCGCTGGACGTCGCCGCGATCCCACGCGGAAGCAGCCAGGGGAGCAAGTGCCAGGGACAACAGGAGAAGACGTAACCAACGCATGGGGGAGTCCTCCTTCAGGAATTTCTGATTTAGGGGGAGAGCGAAGCGCCGCCTAGATTACACAAAAACCCGCGCCCGAACCTTACTTGCGCGCGAGCTCCGCGAGGGCCTGCTCGAGGCTGACTTTGGCGTCGCGGTCGCCGTGCGCGGCGGCCTTGCGCAGCCAGCCGAGGGCCTCTTCCCGGTCGGCCTTGACGCCCAGGCCGTTCCACAGGAACTTGCCCGCCTGGAGCTCGGCCCAGGGGTCGCCGAGCTTCGCCGCGGCGAGGTAGTCCGGGAACGCGAGCTCGGGCCGGTTCTGCTGCTGGTAGCGCCAGCCGCGCTGGGTCAGCGCCGGCGTCGAGCTCGGGTCGGCGTCGATGACCAGGTTCATCACCGCGATCGCCTCGCCCGCGTTCGCGGCGCGCGAGGCGACATGAGGAGCGAGCTCGCGGCAGTAGCGCTGGTCGGGCGCTATCGCGAGAACGCGCTTGACGTCGGCGAGCGCCTCGTCGTCGCGCTTGAGCTCGCTCAGCGCGTAGGCCCTTCCGCACGACCGGGCGGCGCCGGGATCGAGCCCGAGCGCCCAGTCGTAGTCGCGCAGCGCCGCCGCGAAGTCCCGCGCGCGCAGGCTCTCGTCGGCCCGGTATTCGCCGACGTGCGCGGCGAGCCGGTCGGCGCCGCCCGGGGCTTTCAGCTCCGCGCGCGACCGGGCGGCGAACTTCTCCATCTCCGCGTAGCTGCCGCCCCAACGCGGCTCGAGCAGCGTCATGTGATCCAGGCGCGTGTCGATGCTCTCGGGCGCCAGGCGCACCGCCGCCTCGTAGTGCTCGAGCGCTTCCTTGCGCCGCCCCGACAGGCGCGCGACGGTCATCAGCGTCCGGTGGCTGATGTAGGGCTTGGGCGTCATCGCGAGCGACCGGCCCGCGTCCTCGAGCGCACGGGTGAGGAGCGCACGCATCGCCTCGATGTTCTCGGGCGGGGTCTCGTCGAACGTGGCGGTGCCGCGCGCGTCCTGTCCGCGGTAGAGCAGGAAGGTCGCGCGGCCCGCGCGCGCGGCGTACGAGCTCGGATAGCGCGCAATCCATTCGTCGAGCGCGGGCGCGGACGCCGGGTCCACCTTGTCGAAGGCGCGGTACGAGCTGTCGAGCACCGGGCTCGTCGCCGGGTCGCGCTCGAACGCGGCCTGCCGCTCCGAGAGCAGCCGCTCGAGCGTCTCGTAGTCGCGCTTCTCGACCAGCTCGACGACCTGGCGCTGCACCGGGTCGACGATGACTCCGCGCGGGGCGCGCGCCGGCATCGGCACGGCGCCGTCGGCGGGCGTCGCGTCGTCGGCCGGCGCGTCGTCGCGCGCGGCGGCGAGCGCCTGCGCCTGGCGCTCTTTCGTCGCCGGGTGCGAGGACAGGAAGTCGGGGAGCCCGCCGCGGCGGCGCCCGGCGTGCTTCGCCTCCAGGCGCCCGAGGATGGTCGCCATGTTGCGCGGGCTGAGCCCGGATTTCTGCAGCATGGCGATGGAATAGGCATCCGCCTCGCGCTCGTTGTCGCGCGAGTACCGCGTCTGGAGCAGCACCGCCGGCGCGGCGGCCGCGAGCGACGTGGCCGAGGCGACGTCGCCGGTGACGGCGGCGATGATGAGTCCCGTGGCGGACGCCTCAAGCAGGCGCCGCATCGTATGCCGGTGGTGGACGTGCCCGAGCTCGTGCGCGAGCACCGCGAGCACCTCCTCGTCGCGGCGCGAGAGCTTCACCAGCTCGTCCGTCATCACGATGATGCCCGAGGGCAGCGCGAACGCGTTCGCCCCGATGAACTTGCTCGAGCGGAACTCGAGGCGGTAAGGCGTCGGGTCGCCAGCCGCCTGCGTCATGGCCGTGAAGCGCTCGCGCAGCGCCGCCTGGCGCTCGCGCGAGAGGGTCGACGGCTGCGTCAGCCGCTGGTCGAGGCTGCGCAGCGTCTGCTCGCCCAGCGCCGCCTCCGCGGTCGGCGGGATGCGCTCGGCGATGCGCTCCACCGCCAGCGGCACGCCGCGGTCGAACGCGAGCCAGAGCGACGCGATCACCGCGACCATCGCGAGCGCCGCCAGCGCGGGGCGCGACTCCCAGCGGTGCAACAGCCGGTCGTAGCGGCGCTTGCGCGTCATGCGGTCGATCGCGTCGTTGTCCGCGGTGACGAGCGCGCCGCCGCCCGGAAGGTAGAGCCAGCGCGGCGTGTTCGCGACGCGCAGCGAACGCCGCACCCGGCGCAGGTCGAGCTCCAGGTTCACGTCGCGGCCGACGACCTTCAGCCGGCCGTTCGACACGATCGCGCTCACCGCGTGCCGCACCGAGGTGCGGCCGTCGTAGTAGTCGCCGGCGATGACGTTCACAGGCCGAGATCCAGGTTGAAGAAGTCGCCGAGCTCCTGGCCGGTCGCGCCCACCCGCGCGAGCGCCGGGCTCGCCTCGTGCACCGGGTCGCCCTCGAGCACGACGGCGAACTGCTCGAGCCGGTAGCGCATCGTCCTCACCACCGCCCAGGGGATGAGCAGCCCGGCGCTGCACGCCGCAACCACGATGTTGCCGATGTAGATCCGCGCGAGGCGCACCGCCGAGAGCGTGCTCGAGAAGCGCATCCCGGGGCCGTACGCGCTGTTCCACATCAGGTTCTGCGTGCGCGCCTGCGAATAGGCGTAGACCGCGACGTAGGCCGCGTACATCGGCAGGATCGGCAGCGTGAACTTGAGCCAGGCGAGATTCTCGGGGACCGGCATCTTCACCATCACGAAGGTCATCAAGCCGACCAGCGGCGCGACGAGCACCGTCATGAGCAGCCCGGCGCGGACGTAGATGCCGAAGAGCGCGCGCGCCGGCATGTCGCAGCCGAAGCGCGATTTCCCGAGCGCGTGGTTGCCGATCACGAACGCCTTCTGGCGTGCGACGAACCACGGGTACGCGAAGCCGAGCGTCAGCACGACGATCAGGAAATAGCCGATGTAGACCGTGATCGCCTGGCGCGTCGTCGCCGTGAAATCGAAGCGCAGCCCGCGCCATGCCGAATTGCGCGCGTTGAAGCCGAGCGCGCGCACCACCAGCCACGGCAGCGCCAGCCCGCCCACCGCGAGAAAGGCGACGTGCGACTGCGGATGGAGGTCCCCCGCGATCGCGTACACCACGAACACCACGAACGCGATGATGCGGCCGTTCAGGATCGCGCGCGGGCTGGCGAAATAATCGAACGTCGAGCCGTCGAACTTCGTGCTGCCGTAGAAGTAGCGCTTCTTGCGCACCTTCGCCCAGGCCGAGTAGATGCCCGCGGTGAGCAGCGTGAAGAGGAGATTGACGATCCAGATGCGGAAGTACTCGGCGCCCGAGGCGGTGAACTCGGGGCGGACGGTGCGCTGGCCCGCGGCCGGTGCGTTGGCGGGGATCGCCGACATCAGGCGCAGGCCCGATCAGGCGACGAGAAGCTGCGGCGAGAACGCTGACGAGCGGCCACCTGCCCTCCCCGGGAAATATGCTTTCCCTTTATTGATCGAAGGATACTACGGCGGAGCGGGGTCGGGTGGGGATCAGGGAATGATCGTGGTCTTGAACGCGCCCAGCGCCGTGTATGCGACCGGACGACCCGCGGTCCCCTGCAGATTGAGCGCCGCGACGTTCAGCTCCGCCAGAGCGCCCGCCTTGATCGGCTTGAAGGTCAGCACGAGGAGCTCCGCGTCGTTCGCCGTGGACGGCGGCGTCCGGTTCGACACGCCGATGTAGATCGAGCCTTCCCCGCTGATGCGATAGCCGAAGTTGGAGCGGTCCGCACCGAAATAGCGCCCCGGGCGCACCGAGACCGGCTCCAGGAGCTTCGGGTCGAAGCGCACTTCCATCGGCGCGGAACGGATCTGCTCGCTCGCCGAGGTCATGCGCAGCGCGACGTTGAAGGTCGCGCCGGCTTTCGCGCTCGCGGGACCGTCCCATCTCAGGCGCGCGGGCTCGGCCGGACCGGCGCTCGCAGTGGCCGGTGCCGTCGGGGAGCTCGCGGGCAGAACCGCGGCCGGCGCTCCGGCGGGACGCGGCGCGCCGTCCGCGCTGCGCACGATCGCGCGCGCCTGCGCTTCGGCGTCCTCGCCGGGCAGGCTGAAGCGCATCGTCTGCTGCTGTCCGGTCGCGAGATGCACGAACACCATCTCGCCGCGCTTGATGGATTCCACGCGGTATTGGCCGTCCAGCGTCTCGCCTTCGCTCACCCGGAAAGTATCGTCGCCGCGCGCGAGATAGACCTGCGTGCCCGTCGGGAGCACCAGCTCGCCGACGTAGCGATAAGGCAGCGGCGGCGCGACCGGCGGCGGCGCGGCGGCGACGGGGCCCGCGGGCCGGCGCGCGGGCGGCGGCGTCCACGATCGCGTCGAGAACGGGTCCTTCCCGGCACGCTGCAGCGGCGCTCGCTCGGGCAGCTCGGCGCGGAACTCGGAAGGCGCGCGTGCCGCGCCCGCGGGCTGTCCGCCGGACGCGGGTCCGGGCGCGCGCGGGCCCGAGCGCTGGTCGACGACCACCCATGCGCCGAGCGCCGCGAGAACGGCGAGAAACACTGCGATTCTCGGCGGCTTACGCATGAACGACGCGCCAGTTAGACACTGCTGATCGAACGGCTTCGGGAGACCTGCCACAAGGATAGCAGGTCGGCGTTCACGGGGCGTTGCGAATGCGGAAGATCAGGATTTCTTCTCGTCGTCGGGCTTCTTTTCCTCGCCCTCGGCTTTCGCAGCGCCGCCGGCGGCCGCGCCGAATCCGGGAAAGCCCGGGAACGTGAACCCGGAGAACATGTTGCGCGTCTGGTTCTGCAGCTGCTCCTGCATCTGCAGGAACATGTTGCGGCTCTGCTCCATGTACGCGGACATGAGGCTCTGCATCGCCGGCGCCTGGAAGCTCATGAACTGCTTCCACAGGTCCTCGTTGAACTTCACCGGCTCGCCGTAGAGCTGCTTCGACTGCTCCTGCATGCGCTTCTGGATCTCGGTGAAGAACTGCATGTTGCGCTCGAGGTAGCCGCGCAGCATGCCCTGCATCGCATTGCCGTAGGAGCGGATGAACTGCGTCAGGACGTCGGAGGAGAACATCGGGGCGCCCCCCGCCTCCTCCTCGAGGATGATCTGCAGCAGGATCGCGCGCGTGAGATCCTCGCTCGTCTTCGCGTCGACGACCTGGAACTCCTCGTTCTGCAGCACCAGCTGCTTCACGTCCGCGAGCGTGATGTAGGTGCTCGTCCGGGTGTCGTAGAGACGTCGGTTGGGATATTTCTTGATCAGTCGGACGGGTTCCGCCATGGGGCCCTCGCTGGCCGCGTTGCGCTGCGACATCGGTTTCTCTCTGGATTCGGCGCTTTGACGACTAAGCTCGATGCTGCTCCGCAATATTGAATGTATTCTGCACCAAAGCGGTCTATCTTCAAAGCAGACCCCTTTTGCCAGGAGGAGTGCCATGGCCCATGCACCGGAGACGCTCTCGGGGTGGCAGCGAGCCGCCATCGATACCACCATCGCGTGCGCCCAGACGGCGCTCGCGGGAGCCGAGCAGCTGCTGCGCCTGAACATCGACGCCGCGCGCCGCGCGCTCGAGCAGCACGCGCAGGCCGTGCGCGCCCTGCTCGGCACGAGCGACCCGGCCGAGCTCATGCGGCTGCGCTCGCGTCTCGCGCAGCAGACCATGGAGCAGGCGGCGTCGTACGCCCAGGAAGTCTACGAGCTCGTGCGCGAGACGCAGGCGCAGCTTGCGCAGCACGCCGAGCAGCAGCTCTCGGGCCTGAACGACGATCTCGCGCGGCGCGCGGACGAGAGCGCGACTCCGGGCGCCGAAGTCGCGGTGGCCGCCGTGAGGTCGTCGATCGCCGCGTCCGCGGCGGTGATGGAGAACCTCAACCGGGCGACCCAGCAGTTCGCCGACCTGTCGCAGGCGACGATCCGCGCGGCGGCGACGAACCTGGGGCGCGTCGGCGAGCCGCAGGCGCCGGGACGCCGCGCCTAGGCCATGTGCTGGCCGCCATTGATGGCGATGTTGGCGCCGTTGACGAAGGCCGCCTCCTCCGAGCAGAGGTAGATGATGAGCCCGGCGACCTCGTCGGGCTTGCCGAGCCGGCCCACGGGGATCTGCGGCAGGATCTTCGAGTCGAGGATCTCCTTCGGGATCGCGGTCACCATCTTCGTGCCGATGTAGCCGGGCGAGATGGTGTTCACGGTGACGCCTTTCTTCGCGACCTCGAGCGCGAGCGACTTCGTGAAGCCGTGCATGCCGGCCTTCGCGGCGGCGTAGTTGGTCTGGCCGAACGCGCCCTTCGAGCCGTTCACCGACGAGACGTTGATGACGCGGCCCCAGCCGCGGTCCACCATGCCGTCGCACACCTGCTTGGTCATGTTGAACACCGAGTCCAGGTTCGTGCGCAGCACCGCGTCCCAGTCGGCCTTGCCCATCTTGCGGAACGTCATGTCGCGCGTGATGCCGGCGTTGTTCACCAGGATGTCGACCGGCCCGACGTCGGCGACGACCGCCTCCACGCAGCGCTTCGCCGAATCGTAGTCGGCGACGTCGCACGCGTACGCGCGGAACGCGTAGCCGCGCGCCTTCATCTCGCCGATCCAGGTCTCGGATTGCTTGTTCGAGGGCGAATAGGTGACCGCGACGCGGTAGCCCGCGTCCGACATCTTCGTGCTGATGGTTTCGCCCAGACCACCCATGCCGCCCGTGATCAGGGCCAATCGCTGCGCCATGACTCCTCCTTCGGTTCGCTCCATTCTCTTGCGAATCGGCGGCGAAGTCGATTTGCGCTGCAAAAATCAAAAAGCCCCGCTCGCGCGGGGCTTCCCCTGGCGCGGCGGCCGGGATCACTCCATGTGCAGGCCGCCGTTGATCGAGATGTTGGCGCCGGTGACGTAGCCCGCCTCCTCCGACACGAGGTACCCGATGAGGCCCGCGATCTCGTCGGGCTGAGCCAGCCGGCCCATGGGAATCTGGTCGATGACGGACTTCAGCACCTCGGGCTTCATCGCCTTCACCATGTCGGTCTCGACGTAGCCCGGCGAGATGGTGTTCACCGTCACGCCCTTCTTCACGACCTCCTGCGCGAGCGCTTTGGTGAAGCCGTGCATGCCGGCCTTCGCCGCCGAGTAGTTGGTCTGCCCGAACTGGCCTTTGAGCGCGTTCACCGACGACATGTTGACGATGCGGCCCCAGCCGCGCTCGATCATGCCCTCGATGACCTGGCGGGTCACGTTGAACACGCTGTTCAGATTGGTGTTGATCACCGCGTACCAGTCGGTCGGCGACATGCGCTTGAACACGCCGTCGCGCGTGATGCCGGCGTTGTTCACCAGGATGTCGACCGGGCCGACGATGCTCTTGATCTTGTAGAACATCTCCGCGCAGGACTCGTAGTCGTCGACGTTGCCCTCGGCGGCGTAGAGGCTCAGCCCTTCGGCGCGCATCGCGTCGAGCCACTGCTCCTTCTTGTCGTACCCCGGGAGACAACCCGCGACGACGCGGACCCCGTTTTTCGCGAGACGCCGGCACACTGCCGTGCCGATCCCGCCCATGCCGCCGGTGACGAAGGCGATCCTCTGTTTCAACTGCTTGTCCGACTCGTCGGATGCCCTCGCGCCCTTGCGCGTCTTGGGTGCTATTACTGAACTCATATCGACCTCTTCTCCCTGTGATACGCCGCGGCGGTTGCTTGCGCCCCGCGGCTCAGCGCTCGACGGCGAGGGCTACGCCCATGCCGCCTCCGATGCAGAGCGACGCCAATCCCTTTTTGGCGTCGCGCCGAATCATTTCATGGATCAGCGTCACCAGGATGCGGCAGCCCGATGCGCCGATCGGATGCCCGAGGGCGATGGCGCCGCCGTTGACGTTGATCTTCGAAGTGTCCCAGCCCATCTGCTTGTTCACCGCGATGGCCTGGGCGGCGAAGGCCTCGTTGATCTCCATGAGATCGAGGTCCTTGATGGTCCAATCGGCACGGGACAGGCACAGCTTGCTCGCCGGCACCGGGCCCATGCCCATGATCTTGGGATCGACGCCCGCGGTCGCGTAGGCCTTGATCCGCGCGAGGGCCTTCAGGCCGAGCTTCTCCGCGGTGCGCGCCGACATGACCGCCACCGCGGCGGCGCCGTCGTTGATGCCCGAGGCGTTGCCCGGGGTCACGCTGCCGGCCTTGTCGAACGCGGGCTTCAGGGCCGCGAGCGCTTCGGCGGTCGTGCCGTGCTTCGGGTACTCGTCGGCGTCGAAGGCCAGCGCCGGGCCCTTGCGCTGCGCGATCTCGACCGGGGCGATCTCGTCCTTGAAGCGGCCCGCCTTCTGCGCGGCCTCGGCCTTCTGCTGCGACTTCGCCGCGAACTCGTCCTGCTCGGCGCGCGAGACCTGGTACTGCTTCGCCACGTTCTCGGCGGTGACGCCCATGTGGTACTGGTTGAACACGTCCCAGAGGCCGTCGTTGATCATCGTGTCGATGAGCTTGGCGTCGCCCATGCGGAAGCCTTCGCGCGAGCCCATCAGCACGTGCGGCGCGAGGCTCATGCTCTCCTGGCCGCCGGCGACGACGATCTCCGAGTCGCCCGCCTTGATCGCCTGCGCCGCGAGCGCCACCGCGCGCAGCCCGGAGCCGCACACCATGTTGATGGTCATCGCCGGTGACATGTCGGGGATGCCGGCGCGGATCGACGCCTGGCGCGCGCCGTTCATGCCGATGCCCGCGGTGAGGATCTGGCCCATGATCACTTCCGAGACCTGCTCGGGCTTGAGCCGGGCGCGGGCGAGAACCGCCTTGATCACGTGCGCGCCGAGGTCGGCCGCGGGAATCTTCGAAAGCGCGCCGCCGAACTTGCCGATGGCGGTGCGCGCCGCTGCAACGATCACTACGTCAGTCATATCGGTCTCCGTTGATCAGGCGATGCGGTGCTTGACGTACCGGCCGGGCGCGGGCTCGATGGGCTTGTGCCGCGCGCTCCCGAGAGATTTGCGGGCCTGCACGCGTCGCCCGCCGTGAGGAGCGAGCCACGCGCTCCAGTCGGTCCACCAGCTTCCTCGCTGTTCGACCGCGTTCTGCAACCATGTATCCGGATCCGGGGGCAAATTGCCACCGATCCAGTGGCTGCGGCGGTTTTTCGCAGCGGGATTGATCACTCCGGCGACGTGCCCGCTCGCGCCGAGCACGAAGCGCAGGTCGCCGCCCAGCAGCCCGGTCGAGCGGTACGCCGTCCGCCAGGGGACGATGTGGTCCTCGCGCGTGGCGAACAGGTACGCCGGCGTCTTCACCGCGCCGAGATCGATCGGGCTGCCGAGCATGCTGACGCGCCCGGGCTCGCGCAGCTCGTTCCCGAGATACGTGCGGCGCACGTACTGGCAATACATCGGCCCGGGCAGGTTGGTCGAGTCGGCGTTCCAATGGAGCAGATCGAACGCCTCGGGCGGCCTGCCCTTGAGGTAGTTGTTGACGACGTACGACCACACGAGGTCGTTCGCCCGCAGCGCCGAGAACACGAACGCGAGCTCGCGCCCCGGCATGATGCCGCCCTGGCCGATCGCCGTCTCGCGCATGGCGAGGCTCGCCTCGTCGATGAAGAGCCCGATGTCGCCGGTATCGGAGAAGTCGAGCATGGAGGCGAGATACGTCGCGCTCGCCACCCTGCTCTCGCCGCGCGCGGCGAGCACGGCGAGCGCCGCGCCGAGCATGGTGCCGCCGACGCAGAAGCCGAGCGCGTTCACCGCGTCCGCGCCCGCGATGTCGCGCGCGACGTCGATCGCGCGCAGCACGCCGAGCTCGAGGTAGTCGTCCCAGCCGTAGCGGCCCTGCTCGGGCCCGACGTTGCGCCACGACACCATGTAGACGGTGTGCCCCTGCTCCACGGCATGGCGCACGAACGAGTTCCCGGGCTGCAGATCGAGGATGTAGAACTTGTTGATGCACGGGGGGATCATCACGAGCGGCCGCTCGTGCACGGTCTCGGTCTGCGGCGCGTACTGGATCAGCTGCATCAGCTCGTTCTCGTGCACGACCGCTCCCGGCGTGACGGCGAGGTTCCGGCCCACCTCGAACTGCGATTCGTCGGTGGTGGAAACGCGCCCCTTGTGCGCATCCTCGATGAGATTCAGCACGCCCCGGGTGAGGCTCTCGCCGCCAGTCTCGAGCGCGAGCCGGATCGCCTCGGGATTGGTCGCGACGAAGTTCGCCGGGCTGAGCGCGTCGATCATCTGCCGCGTCGCGAAGCGCAGCCGCTGCTTCGCGAGCGGCTGGACGTCGATCGCCTCGACGCAATCGGCAAGGAAGCGCGCGTTGATCTCGTAGCTTCTGCGCACGTAGTCGAACCAGGGACCGGAGCGCCACTCCGGCGAGCTGAAGCGGCGGTCGACGGGCGCGTCGGGCTCGGCGTCCGCGCCCCGCGACAGCGCCGATTGCCACAGCGCCAGGTGACGCCGCGAGAACTCGGCCTGCAGGCTTGCGAGCTTCGCCGCCGAGGCCTCGAGCGGCTCGCCCGTCCCGCCACCCGATTGTGCCGCCATCGCGCCGAAAAAATTCTGGAACAGCGCCTGGCCGGCGCGGTAGAACTCCTCGGCTGCGAATGCTGCGGTTCCGGTCAACTAGGCTCCAGCGCGGCGCAAAAGAGCCGCGGAAACGGTACCGAATATTGCGCCGCACAACGGGGAGAAGTCAAGAAACGTATCTATTTGCTTTTATTGTCTAATTACTCATGGTGCCCAGCGCAGTACTGATCGCCGGCTGTCCGGAAACCCCTGACGCGATCTATCGGGTTGTTTTTGC
This sequence comes from Burkholderiales bacterium, assembly GCA_036518595.1. Classification (GTDB taxonomy): domain Bacteria; phylum Pseudomonadota; class Gammaproteobacteria; order Burkholderiales; family SG8-39; genus VBDM01. Next base: position 6,983 of record DATDMW010000138.1, on the reverse strand, counting down.
CGAAAGAATCTTGCGGCGCTGACACGAAAGCGTACAGTGACGCTCCGGGAGGCGGCCGGCTGAATGCTGCAGCGGGCGCCAAAGAAGAGGCGCGCATGAACGCGCAAGAGAGCTCGTGGATCCGCCGCGTGATGACGGCCGGCTCGTTCGCCGATCTGAAAGACGAGCTCGCGCACGCCGCCGCCGGTCTCGGCTTCGCCCACTACGCCCTGCGCGCCCGCTACCCGAACCTGCGCACGGGCTTCAACGAGATCTCCTTCGACAACTGCCCGAACGGATGGCGCCGCTACTACCTGAAACACGGTCCCGGCGCCGAGAGCGACCCGGTGCGCGCGCGTGCCCAGCAGCAGACCACGCCCGTGCTCTGGCGCGAGCTGATGCCGCAGGCGCCGACTCTCGTACGCAAGGCGCGCGAGTTCGGCTTCGCCACCGGGGTCATCTTTCCGACGCACGGGCCGGCCGGCCAGTGGAGCGCTTTGACGATGATCAGCTCGCAGGGCGGCGTCGACGCCGAGCGCGCGATCCTCGACACGATGGCCGAGGCGCATCTGCTCGCGGCGTACGCGCACGACGCCTGCGCGCGCATCATCCGCCGGCGCCTCCACGCGTCGGTGCCGGTGTCGCAGCCGGTGCCCGAGGTGGCCCTCAGCCGGCGCGAGCGCGAGTGCCTGGTTCTCGCGGCGCGCGGAAAGACCGCCGCCGAGATCGGCCGGAGCCTCGAGATCTCCGAGCGCACCGTGACATTTCACCTCACCAACGCGCGCCGGAAGCTGGGCACCGCGAGCTCGCCGCACGCGGTCGTGCGCGCGGTGTCCCTCGGTCTCATCGCAGCGGGATAAATCCGCTTCCGGGCCTGCCGGCGAGGAACTAGCCGGGCCCTATTCGATCCAACGCACGGATATCCGCCGCCGTCCCAGCGGTGGCGATTCTGCGGAGTGGTTCATGGGATCGATCGCCGCGTCGTTCGTCCGGTGCGTCAGGTGCCAGCGCGACTTCCGCTCGCCCGTGACCTTCACGACGCTGGAGGACTTCGAGCGCGCGGCCGAGATCGGCATGATCGCCCAGTGCCCCAGCTGCTTCACGATCTTCGAGTGCAACGGCACGAACATGTACTGCGAGCTGGCGGCTCGCGCGGAACCCGCCAGCGGCGCGCCGTCTTCGGGCTGAAGCCGTCTACCTCATTCCCGGCCCGGGCGGATCAGCCCTTGGCGCCGGGCTCGCGCGCTGGCGTCGAGTGATCTGCCCCGCCGGTGCCCGGGCTCGGCTGGCCGGTGGACTCCTCCTGCTTGCTCAGCTCCTTCGAGGGAGACTCGGCCGCGTGGCTCGTGCCGGTGCTCGCCGAAGGCGCCTGCGGCTGGGTCGCGCCGCTCGACGGCTGGTTGACCTCCGCGGGCGGCGTGCTGCCCGACGGCGGCGGCGTGCTCGGCGCCTTCGCCTGCGGTCCGCTCGCGGGAGTCTGGTCGGCCGTACGGTTGCACGCGCTCACCGCGGCGAGCGCGACGATCAGGAACGAAAGGGTTACGTTTCTCATTGAGGTCTCCAGGTTCATCTCGATGCGCGGGCGCGCGCTCGTCACCCTTCCATGCCCTCGAGCAGGCTCACCAGGTCCTCGGCGTGCTCCTCCTCCTTGGCGAGGATCTGCTCCATGAGCCGCCGCGTCGTCGGATCCTGGCTGCCGAAGTAGTTCACCATCTCCTTGTAGCTGTCGATGGCGATGCGCTCGGCGACCAGGTCTTCCTTGATCATGTCGGTGAGCGAATCTCCCTCGATGTACTCGGCGTGGCTGCGGCTCGCGAGCCCCTGCGGCGAGAGGTCCGGCTCGCCGCCGAGCTGGACGATGCGCTGCGCGATCTGGTCGGCGTGCTCCTGCTCCTCGGTCGCGTGCTCGCCGAACTCGGCGGCGACCGCCTCGGCGTTGATGCCCTTCGCCATGAAGTAATGGCGCTTGTAGCGCAGCGTGCACACGATCTCGGTGGCGAGCGCCTCGTTGAGCAGCTTGATGACCGTGCCGCGGTCGGCCGCGTAGCCGGGCGTGATCGCGCCGTTCTCGATGTGCTCGCGCGCGCGCTTGCGCAGCGTCTGGATGTCGGTGATGAAAGCGGATTCGTTTGCCATCGTCTTCTCCTTGCGGTCATCGGTAATGGGCGGCGCCGCCGCGCCCGAAGCCGCCGCTCGCGCGGTACAGCATCCGGCCGAACGCCCACCACTTGGCGGCGAAGCGCGCCCAGCGCAACGCGAGGAACATCTTCCCGAGGACGCGACCGCGCGAGATCAGCAGCAGCGCGCTCGCGATCGCGAGCAGCGCCGTCGCCTGGCTGCGCAGGCGCTGGCCCGCGTGGCGCGCGACCTCGAAGGCGTGCACGGGGCCGCGCCAGTCCGAGAGCTGCCGCTCGAGCTCCAGGCGCTGCGCGGCGATCCGGCTCTGCAGGCGCTCGCGCCGCTCGGCGAGCTCCCGGGACCTCAGCCTCATCGCAAGTGCTCGACGTCGGTCGCGAGCTCGTGCAGCGTGGCCTTGAACGCCTGGCCCTTCGCCTTCGCCTTCTTCACGAACACCGTCCAGAGCACCGCCGCGCCGGCGATCAGCACGAGCGCGATGATGCCCGGCGCCCACAGCCGGTACGGTGTGTCCCAGAACGCGGCGACGACGAGGAAGGCGGCGAACACGATGCCAAGGAACAGCGCGAGCAGCGCGAGCGCGGCGACCAGCGCCAGCTCGATCAGCCGCGACTGCTCTTCGGAGAGCTCGGTGACCAGCAGCTCGAGCCGCGAGTGGACGATCTCGACCGACGTCCGGGCGATGCCCTTCAGCGAGTCGATGATTCCGCCCGCCTGAGCCCTGCCGGCGGCGATCTCTTCGCGCACCATCATGCCGGTGCCTAGCGGCGCGTCATCAGGATGCCGATCAGCAGGCCGGCCGCGGCCGCGATGCCGAGGGACTTCCACGGGTTCATGCGCACGTACTCGTCGGTGAACTCGGCTGCCTGCCGGGCTCCGTCGGAAACCGCGCTCTGCGCCTGCGTGAGCTGCTGTCTCGCGGTCTGCATCCTGGCGCCGATCTTGTTGCCGACGTCTCTCACCATCTCGCCGGCGTCGGCCGCGGTCCCTTCAATGCTGCGTGCCACTTTGTCGCTCCTTCTCTGAAGCCCCTCGGGGCTCTTCATCACATCGCTTTCCACTTGCGCCTCCTGGTTTGAGTACCTAACTTCGCATGATGCCCAGCACGAACGTGACGACGAAGATCACCAGAAATATGAAGAACAGAATCTTGCCGATCTCGACCGCGCCCGCGGCGATCCCGCCGAAGCCGAAGATCGCGGCGATCAGGGCGATCACGAAGAACACTGCAGCCAGTTGCAACATGTTGATCTCCTTGTAGCGAGGCGAATGACCACCCGCCTCCCGTTCGCCCCGCACGGTCTACTGCAAGCTCCGTGCCGCGCGCGCGGCGTCCCGCCGGGCGGGACACCCGGCTCATTTACAAGGGTTATTTCGGCGCCGCCCCGACCGCGGCGCGCGGGGCCCCGGAAGGAATTGCAGGAGCGCGGTAAGAGTTACAGCAGAGCAGCTTCAGGGACAGAGCGGGTCCGCCTCGTTCCGCTCGGCCGCTTCGGCGGCGTCGGCGCGGTAGCCGTACTTCGCGTCAAGCAAGGCGAGCAGCTGGTCGCGCCGGTCGGCGAGCCGCACGATGTCTTCCTTGGTCTCCAGCCAGTGGCGGAACTCCGATTGCAGCTTCTCCAGCTTGCGCTGCTCGTCGCGGTACCAGGCGGTGGGGTCTTCGGTGATCGCGGCGCTCGCCACGGCTAGCGCTCCCCTGCGAGACCGTGACCCTGGCCGGGTCGGCGCGCGTGTTTCTCGCGTCTCATCGCGGGATCGAACCACTTGCGCTCCGCGCGCCGGCGCTCGGGATCCTCGCGCCGATACGCTCGCTTGCCGGAGGCGGGCTTCTTCGTGGTGGCAGTGACGCTCATCGAACGGTTTCCTGCTGAGAAGTTTCCGACGGACGAACAAGACCGGACAACCGGGACCTGCAGACCTTCGGTACATGCGCATGGCACTATCAGCAACGTTCATGCCAAGTCCTGCCGGGCCATCTACGATGCAGAAAACCTTCGTCATTTCGCCCCCACGGCATGCGCCGACTGGGGGCCGTGCCAGTAAGACTTACAGGCCATCGTGCAAGCTTTACGTCTGTCGCACTATCGCGACATCGCAAAGGATTCATCGACTTCCGGGCCTCCGGGACTGCATCCCGCTGTAGAGGCGCATGAGCGGCGTCGCCGACACCCCGTGCACGATCACCGAAGCCGCGACCACGCCGAGCACCAGGTCGGCGAGGCCGGCCGCCTGGGCCGCCGGCAGCCCGTGCCGTGCCGCGAAAACCAGGTAGTACACCGACCCGATCCCGCGGATGCCGAACCATGCCATCAGGCGCGCGTGGGTCGCCGGCACACCCGCCCCTGCGAGCGAGATCATCACCGAGGCCGGACGCACGACGACGAAAAGCAGCAGCGCGAGAGCCGCCGCCTGCAGCGACAGAGCCGATGCCGGCAACATTCCGCCGATGACGAGCACCAGCCCGACCTCGACCACGCGCTCCAGGCGCTCGTTGAACGAGAGCACCGCCCACGCCATGTACGCCGGCGCATCCTTCGGATCGGTCGCCGACTCCCGGGCCGCCCCGGGCTCGGCGCTCACCACCAGCTCCTGCGGCGAGCGCCCTCCCGAGAGCTTGCGCTCCACGCGCCGCAGCGCCACGCCCGCCGTGAACACGGCGAGGAACCCATAGCCGTGCGCGAGCAGCGCGAGGCCGTACGAGAGCGCGAGCAGCCCGAGGCCGAGAAACTCGTCGAGGCCGACCGCCTCCTTCATCGTGCGCCGCAGGTAGAGGACGAGGCGCCCGAGCGCCGTTCCGGGCAGCCAACCCGCGGCGATCCCGGCGACGATGCCCCAGCCGACGTCGAGCGCGAGCCAGCGCGCGCCGAGCGGCCCGAGCGCATGCAGGCCCATCAGCCCCAGTCCGAGCATCACGAAGGGAAACGCGATCCCGTCGTTGAGCCCCGCCTCGCCCGTGAGTCCGAATCGCACCTCGTGCTGGTCGCCCGGATGCTCGACCTGCACGTCCGACGCGAGCACCGGGTCGGTCGGGGCGAGGATCGCGGCGAGCAGTATCGCGACGCCGGCCGGAAGTCCCAGCAGCGCCCATGCCGCGAGCGCGAGCAGCGCGATGCTCACGATCATCGCCACCACCGCGAGGCGCACCGGCAGCTTCCAGGGCTCGTCCGACATCGGCGCGCGCAGCTTCAGCCCCGCCGAGAACAGCGAGATCAGCACCCCGATCTCGAGCACCGGCTCGAGGAGGGCAGAGTCCGCGACGGCATCGACGCGCAGGATGCCGAGGCCGAGCGGCCCGAGCCCCGCGCCGATCAGCAGGTAGAGCATCGCCATGCTGAGCGGCAGGCGCTTCACCAGCGATCCGAGCAGCGCCATCAGGAGCAGCAGCGCGCCGATGATGAGGAACCACTGGGTCCGGATCATGGGACGGGCCCGGGCGCGACCCGGGACGGGGATCAGCGCGCCGGTCCGCGCGCCGGCACGCTGAGCGCGACGGTGGTGCCTTGTCCGGGACGGCTGTCGATGCGGATCTCGCCGCCGTGCGACTCCGCCACGAGACGCGCGACGTAGAGGCCGAGGCCGCTGCCGCTCTTCTTGGTGGTGTAGTACAGCTGAAAGACCTCGTCGAGCTGCTCGGGCTTCATGCCGGGGCCGGTGTCCCGGCACTCGAGCACGACGCCGTCGCCGTCGCGGGACAGGGCCAGGTGCAGTCGCCCGCCCGCGGGCATCGCCTCGAGCGCGTTGATCGCGACGTTGAGGAACGCCTGCTTCAGGCGGTCGCGCATGGCGGTCGCCTCCACCGGCTGCTCCGGCACGCGCAGGTCGATCGCGACGCGCTGCCGGCGCGCCTGCGGCGTGAGCAGCGCCGCGATGTCGCGCACCAGGTCGCGGAAGTCGAAAGTGCGCGCGGCCGCGCCGATGGGCTCGTTCTCCCCGAGCATCGTCTGCAGCGTGCGGTCGAGCCGCCGCATCTCCTCGCGCAGCACGCCGATGTAGCGCTGGCGCTTCGCCTCGCGCGCGGGCTCGGCCGGGCCCGAGAGCGGATCGCTCAGCAGCTCGAGCGTCAGCTGCATCGCGTTGAGCGGCGCCTTGAGATCGTGGGCCAGCACCCGGTACAGGTGCGGGACCGAGCGCATCTGGCTGGCGAGCAGCAGGTCGGTCTCGAGCACGTCGGCGGCGCGGCGGTCCTTGACGAGGACGAGGTAGCCGGTGCAGGGCTCCTCCTCGATCGAATAGACCTCGAGCCGCAGCGAGCCGCTCTCGGTGTCGGCGACGAGGCGCGCGGGCGTCGCGGCGCGCAGGCGCTCGGCCACGAGGCCGAGCTCGCCGCGCAGGCCGGGCCAGCGGCTCTTCAGCGCCTCGGCGCCTCCGCCGCCCAGGAGCTCGACGGCGAGCGGATTGGCGAACTGCAGATCGGCGGCCTGGTCGAGGACCAGGATGCCCATGTTCATCAGGCGCGACAGCGCGCCGAATCCGCAGAACTCGGTGCCTTCGGCGCTCAGCAGCACCCCCTCAGGGCCACAGCGAGACGAGGTACCAGGGCGACAGCACGCTCACGCGGTCGGGCACTTCGCCGAGCCAGCGCAGCGTCGGGGCGAGCAGGTAGTGGAAGTTGACGATGTAGACGGTGAGGCCGGACGCGACGCCGGTCCACCACGCGCCGGCGCCGCCGTAGCGGCGCGCGAGCAGCGCCACGAGCGCGCCGTATGCCGCGGCCACCGCGATGGTGACGACCGCGGCGAGGGCGAGGATGGCCCCGCCGGCCGACGCGTTGCCGGCGGCGGCCGACGCCGCGAGCTGGCGCAGCGCGAAGTGCTGCCCGGCGTCGACGAAGGCGTCGGTGAGGACCGCCTCGATCGCGACGAACGCGG
>DATDMW010000137.1:0-2255 GCA_036518595.1 Burkholderiales bacterium | reverse complement strand
CGGTCGAACGACCCGGTCTAGACGCGCAGAGCCCGTTACGGAAGTTCGCCCACGCCGCCGCAGTGCCGGCGAGTCTAGGGCTTCTCTTCCTGCCGGTGCCTGACGTGCTCCCATCGGTGCGCGAGCACGCGGTCACGCTCGTCTCGTTCCCCCCGTGTGAGTCGAACTTGCTCTGTGCCCCGCGGGACCATGCGCCTCAGCAGATGACGCAGCTTCTCGAGCATCTGCCCGATTGAAGCGCATCGCGCCGATAACCCGAGGAAGCGCTGTGTTGCCCTTCGACGGCGCTGGGAGCGCGGCCGACCGGCTACATCACGAGGGCTTCGAGGCGCCGTCGCCTGGCCCCGCGAAGCCACCAGCCGAGCGCAGCGACGAGCGCGATCGGGCTGATCACGATCAGCGCGTAGAGCGCGATCGTCCCCTCGAGCCCGAGGAACCCGACCGCCGAATGCAGCATGCGGCCCAGCCGGCCGCGGTGGTGCACCGCCGGGACGACCGACTTCTGCGTGCTGAGGACGAGCGAGATTCGCGCGGTCGTTCCGGCCGCGAGCGTCCCCTTGCGTCCGTGCAGCCGCTGGAAGAGCGCGCGCTTCGACTCGGCGAGCTTGATCTGGAGCAGCACCCGCTGGGCCTCGGGCAGCGACGAGTTGCGAAGCGCGGTCTGCAGCGCGGCGACGGTACGCCGGAGGCCGGCGATCTGCGCCGTCTCGACCTCGAAGTCGTGCTGCAAGTCCTGAACGGAGAGCTGCTGCGAGACCAGCGTGCCGAGCGCGGCGAGCCGGGTGAGCGCCGTCTTCACGTTCTGCGCCGGGACGCGGAGCTCGATGTACGCCGCGCCTTCGCCGGCGGCGGGCGCGCGGTAGACGACCGACTGCGCGTAGCCGCCGAGGGAGGTCGCGATTCGCGTCGCGGCCGCGGTCGTCTGCGTGAGCTTCTGGACGTCGGAGACCCGGACCTGCAGCGAGGCGTCGGTGCGCTGAAGGCGCGACGCGGCGCCGACGCTGGGGGTGAGCGCCTTCCTTTCCGGCGCGCTCGCGACCGCCCCGTTCCCCTGCGCCGGCAGTGCGCGGTCGAATGCCCTTCCGGCCTGCTTCGGAGACGAGGAGCCGACGACACCGTGGACGACCGCAGCGACGACTGCGGCGGCCACCGCCGCCGGGACGACCGCGAGCGCCCAGCGCCGGCGTCGCGGCACCGGCTCGAGCGCGAGCACGCGCTGCCGGAGCGCCTGCGGGGCCTGCGGCGCGTGCACGCGCAGCACGTTCTCGATCGTCAGCTCACTCATCGCCGATCCTCTCCTCCAGTCGTTTCAGCGCGCGGCTCAGTCGAGTCGAGCACGCGGTCTGGCTGATCCCGAGCACGCGCGCCGCGCTCGGGCCGTCGAGCTCGAGCAGGACGCGCAACGCGATCACTTCGCGCTCGCCCGGCGAGAGCCGGCGGAGTGCCTCCTCGACCGGGCCCGGCAGTCCGTCTCCGAGCTCGCCGACGAGCTCGAGGTCGCGGGCGTACGTCTCCTCGCGCCGCCGGCGTCGCGCCTCGGCCCGCAGCCAGTCGAGGGCGATGCCGCGCGCGATCGCGCACAACCACGTTCGCGGCGTGCCGCGCCGCGGGTCGAAGCGGCGCCACGTGCGAAAAGCCTTCTCGAAGGTCTCGGCGGCGATGTCCTCGGCCGCGGAACGGTCGCCGGTCAGGTAGACGACGTACGCGTAGACGGCGTCGAGCTGCCCGGCGACGACCTCGGCGAAGCCGGGGCGGGAGGCGACGGTTGCCGGCAGGGGAGGCGAGGCCGCGTTCACGCCCGTTTGTACGGCGCCGCGCCCGCGATTCGTCACACCGCTCAGGGTAGGTTGAAATCGATGCGCCGTCTGCTGGCTCTCGCCGCCGCCCTCGTCCTCGTCGACACGATGCTGTACGCGGCGCTGACGCCGCTGCTGCCGCACTTCCTGCACGAGTTCGGGCTCTCGAAATCGCGCGCGGGGATCCTCGTCGCCGCCTACGCGGGCGGCGCGCTCGTCGGCGGCTTCCTCGGCGGCCTGGCCGCGACCCATTTCGGCTCGCGGCGGGCAGTGCTCGCAGGGCTCGCGTTGATGGGGCTCTCGAGTCTCGGCTTCGCGTTCGCGGACACCTTCTGGACGCTGTTCGGCGCCCGCCTCCTGCAGGGGCTCGGCAGCGGCTTCACCTGGTCGGGTGCGCTCGCCTGGCTGCTCGCGGTCGCGCCCCGCGCCCGCCGGGGCGAGCTGCTCGGGCCGGCGATG
>DATDMW010000136.1:0-18807 GCA_036518595.1 Burkholderiales bacterium | reverse complement strand
TCAAGCCGATCTCGGCCGTGATCGCGCTCCCCGCGCGGCTCGCGAACAGCAGCCCGGCGACCACCGGCCCGAGCTCGCGCACGAGCGAGAGCGACACCAAGACGCCGAGCGCCTCGGAGGAGCCGTAGCGCACCAGCGTGTCGTAACCCTGCAGGCCAAGCACCATCCCGACGAAGAGCCCCGACACGAGGATGATGACGAGCGAGAGGACCCCGGCGAAATAGATTTCCCGGATGGTGAGCGAGAAGCGCCGGAAGCTCGTCCCCGATCCGGCGAGCGTGAGCCAGAAGAAGCGGCCCGCGAAACCGACGCGCCACACCCACTGGGTCACCACCCGCGCGCCGAGCGCACGCAGCATTTCGGCGAGGCGCGACATCAGGCCGATCCGGCCGAGAGGTCCGCGCGGTAGTCGGGCGCGGGATAGTGGAAAGGAACCGGCCCGTCGGGCTCGCCGTACGCGAACTGCCGGAGCGACGGATGGCGCGAGGCGCGCACCTCGGCCGGCGTGCCGCGGAACTCGATGCGCCCGGCCGACATGTAATAGACGTAGTCGACGATCTCGAGCGCCTCCGCCACGTCGTGCGTGACGATGATCGAGGTGGCGCCGAGCGCGTCGTTGAGCTTGCGGATGAGCTGTCCGATCGCGCCCAGCGACACCGGATCGAGACCGGCGAACGGCTCGTCGTACATGATGAGCGACGGATCGAGCGCGATCGTGCGCGCGAGCGCGACGCGTCGCGCCATGCCGCCCGAGAGCTCGGAGGGCATGAGGTCGGCCGCGCCCCGAAGGCCGACCGACTCGAGCTTCATGAGCACGAGATCGCGCGCGATCGCCGCGGGCAGCCGGGTGTGCTCGCGCACCTGGAAGGCGACGTTGTCGAAGACCGACATATCGGTGAACAAGGCCCCGAACTGGAACAGCATGCCCATCTTCCGGCGCAGGGCGAACAGGCCCGTGTCGGACAGCCCGTTCAAGCGCTCGCCGGCGACGCGCACGTCGCCGCGCGTGGCGCGGATCGCGCCGGCGATCAGCCGCAGCAGCGTCGTCTTCCCGCACCCCGACAGGCCCATGATGGCCACCACGGCGCCCTTCGGGACGGTGAGATTGATGCCGTGCAGTACGGTGCGCTGATCGTAGCCGAACGTGACGTTCTCGATTTCGACCAGATTTTCCGTGGGCACGATCGGGGGATCGGGGAAAAGCGGCAATTCTAGCGTACAACCGCGTCTGGTCGCTCCCGGGTCGAGCGCAGCTCTGGATGATGCTTCGCGGCGCAGTCAAAGCGCGTTATCATCGGGCGCACTCCAACGGGGCTGGCGAGGTCCCATGCACCAGCCGGTAGTCCGATTCCAGGGGGTCGGCAAGAGCTACGGCAGCATCACCGCGCTGCGCGGGATCGATTTGGAGATCGGCGCGGGCGAAATCGTCGGCGTCGCGGGCGTCAACGGCGCCGGCAAGACCACGCTGATGAAATGCCTGCTCGATTTTTGCGACATCGACGCGGGCACCATCGAGCTGCACGGTATTGGCCACCGACGTCCCGAGTCGCGTGCGCGCCTGGCATACCTGCCCGAGAATTTCGTGCCGCCGCATTTCCTGACTGGTCGCGAGTTCCTCGCCGCCATGCGGCGTCTCGCCGGCGGGACGGGCGACGGCGAGGAGGTCGTACTCGACGCGTTGCAGCTGAAGCGCGCGACACTCGACAGGCCGGTACGCACCTGCTCCAAGGGAACGATCCAGAAGCTCGGGCTCGCCGCCTGCCTCGCGTCGGCGCGGGACCTGTACGTGCTCGACGAGCCCATGAGCGGTCTCGACCCCCGGGCTCGCGCCGGCGTGAAACAGGTGCTGCTCGAGCGCAAATCTGCCGGCCGGACCGCGTTTTTGAGTGCGCATTCGCTCGCGGACATCGAGGAAATCTGCGACCATATGGCCGTGCTGCACGAAGGGAGGCTGGCCTATGTGGGCCCGCCGTCGGAGCTGCTCCGGCGCTATTCCGTGGACAGCCTCGAAAGCGCCTTTCTGAGGTGTATAGAAGAAACGAATGGCGGATGCCATGCCTGACGCCAAGCCGAGCCTGCTGATCGTCGACGACGACCCGCTCATCACGGACACGCTGTCCTACGCGCTCGGCAAGGACTTCGAGATCATGGTGAGCGACTCGCGCCAGCACGCGGTGAGCCTGCTGCGCCAGCTCGACGACGCGCCGCAGCTCGCGCTCGTGGACCTCGGGCTGCCGCCGATGCCGCACCGCCCGGACGAGGGCTTCCAGCTGGTCACCGACCTGCTCGCGCACTCCCCGACGATGAAGATCATCGTGCTCTCGGGCCAGAACGATTCCGCCAACGCGCGGCACGCGCGCACGCTGGGCGCCGCGGAATTCGTCACCAAGCCGTGCGACGCCGAGAAGCTCAAGCAGGTCCTGCTCGGTGCGCTGCAGTTCCGGGCGGCGGAGATCTCCAAGGACAAGGCCGTCGAAGCCGATCCGATGATCGGCAAGAGCCCCGCGCTGCAGAAGCTGAAGAGCCAGGTGTCGCAGTACGCGGACTCGCCGTTCCCGGCTCTCATCGAAGGCGAATCGGGGACCGGCAAAGACGTGGTCGCCAACATGTTGCATCGGCTGTCCTGGCGGCGGAGCAAACCCTGGTTCGCACTCAACTGCGCCGCGATCGCGCCGACCCTGGTCGAACCGACTCTCTTCGGCTACACCAAGGGCGCCTTCACGGGCGCCACGCAGAACAAGTCCGGCTATTTCGAGGACGCGGGCGAAGGCACGCTGTTTCTCGACGAGATCGGCGAGCTGCCTCTCGAGCTGCAGGCGAAGCTGCTGCGCGTGCTCGAGAACGGCGAGTACCAGCGCGTCGGCGAGACGCAGCAGCGCTTCTCGAAGGCGCGCGTGATCGCGGCGACCAACCGCGACCTGCGGCAGGAGATCCGCAAGGGTAATTTCCGCGCCGACCTGTACCATCGGCTTTCGGTGTTCACCATCAGCGTGCCGCCGCTGCGGGAGATGGACGACGACCGCGGGGCGCTGCTCGAGCATTTCCGGAAGTTCTACGCGGACCAGGCCAAGGTCGCCCCGTTCACGCTCGATGACGACGCGCAGCGGACCTGGCGCGACTATCACTTCCCCGGCAACGTCCGCGAGCTGCGCAACATTGTTATCCGCCTCACGACCAAGTACGCGGGGCGCAAGCTCGCGCCCGCCGATCTGGAGCCCGAATTCGACCTCGAAGCGCTCGCCGAGGCGACGCCCGGCGGGATGCCGGCCGATCCGGGGACGCTGGTCGAGCAGGCGCAGCGTCATCTGCAGCGCGAGCGCAGCTTCAACCTCGACCAGATGCTGAAAGCCTGGGAGCAGGGCTACATCGAGGCCGCCATGAAGCTCACCCGCGGCAACGTCAGCCAGGCCGCCAAGATGCTCGGCATCAACCGGACCACGCTGTACTCCCGGATGGAATCGCTGCAGAAGCAGCAGTAACACCGCGGACGTTCTCGAGCGGCCCCTCCATGTACCTGGACCACTTCGGGCTGAGCGAGCCGCCGTTCCGGATCACGCCGAACACCGAGTTCTTCTTCCAGGGTGCCAACCGCGGCGCGACCCTCGAGGCGCTGGTCTACGCCATCTGCCAGGACGAGGGCATCGTCAAGGTCTCGGGCGAGGTGGGCAGCGGCAAAACCATGCTGTGCCGCGTGCTCATGGAGCGGCTGCCGAAGAACGTCGAGACTGTTTTCCTCGCCAACCCGTCGCTGTCGGCCGACGAGATCCTGCTCGCCATCGCCGACGAGCTCGGCTTCGACATGGGCGAACTGCGCTCCGCGCGCCTTCTGCGCGCTCTGCAGGACCGCCTCATCGCCCTGTTCGCGGACGGACGCCGCGTCGTGGTACTGATCGACGAGGCGCACGCGATGCCGAAGCCAACGCTCGAGGAGATCCGTCTCCTCTCGAACCTCGAGGCGAACCGCCACAAGCTGCTGCAGATCGTACTGTTCGGCCAGCCCGAGCTCGACGACCTGCTCGATACGGCAGACATGCGCCAGCTCAAGGAGCGCATTACGCACAGCTTCCGGCTGGATCCGCTGCGGCGCGAAGACGTCGACAGCTACGTCGACTTCCGGATGCGCGCCGCGGGCTATCGCGGGCCCAATGTCTTCGCGCGGCCAGCGCTTGAGCTGATCGCGCAGGCGTCTCAAGGCCTGACGCGGCGCGTCAACATCCTCGCCGACAAGGCGCTCCTGGCCGCGTTCGCAGCGGGCTCGCATGCGGTCGGTCCGCGCGAAGTCCGTCGCGCCATCGGCGACTCGAACTTCTACCGTCCCGCCCGCCGGCTCGGCAGGGTCGCGGCCGCGGTCGGAGCGCTTGTCACCTCACTCGCCCTCGGCTGGATGCTGCATGCGCTGCTCGCCGACCCGGGTCGGGCGGAGCCGGCGGCGACCGTGCGCTCGCCAGCCAGCGTCGCGCCCCTCCCTGCCGCCCAGGCCCCGGCTCCCGCTGCAGCGGCTTCGGCATCCGCACCGAAGCCGGTTCCGGTCACGACCGAATTTTCCAACCCGAAAGTTACCGAAGACGCTAAGCTCGTGGTTACCGACGCCGGGGTACCGGCACGGACCGACACGACTGCGGTCGCGCTGTGGCGGGACCGGCTGGCAGCTACCCAGCGGCTGCTCGATGCGGCGCCCGGGGAGCGTCAGGCGATTCAGTTGTTGACCGTGGAGGCGGAGGACGTCCAGAACTTGGAGAATTTCTTGCTTAAGGCTTCGAAACTGGTTCCGGCAGACGAGCTCCTAGTGTACAGCGTCAAATTCGGGGGGAAGCAGCACTACCGCGTCGCGTTTGGGAATTATGCGGACGCGCGCGAGGCGCTGGTTGCCGCGAATCGGCTGCCCCCGCTGCTGCGCGCCCTGGGACCTTATCCGCGCAGCTTCGAGCGCATGCGCAGCCAGAATCGGCAATGAGGATAAAGGAGTTTTTTTAGCTCGTTAAATCAAATTCTTAGACTGGTCTGATATACTGACCAGCGAAATTGCCCACGGCGCGCAGCGCGCGTTGCCGAACAGGGGGGCCCTCACAAAATGAAGTCAGTTCGCGTGGCGATGTCCGGCATGGCCTTGGTGGTCACGGCCTGCACCCACGCGCCCATGCGCAGTGCCGACACACATATTCGTCCGGACGCCGAATCGGCAGGCAGCATCCCCCCGCCTGTTCAGATTTCGACAATCATCCCGAAGCCGAAGCCTACCGCGCGCCCGGAGACGTACACCGTCGTGGTCAACAATGTGCGCGTGCAGGAGCTCTTGTTCGCGCTCGCGCGCGACGCGAAGCTCAATGTCGACATCCATCCGGGCATCGCGGGCACCGTGACGCTGAATGCGATCGATCAGACGCTGCCGCAGCTGCTCGCCCGCATCGCGAAGCAGGTCGACATGCGTTGGGAGCTCGATGGGCCCAACCTCGTCGTCATGCCCGACTCGCCTTATCTGCGCGTCTACAAGATCGATTACGTCAACATGGACCGCGCGACGGTCGCGACGGTCGGCGTCTCGAGCCAGATCTCTTCCGGCACGACGACCGCAGGCGCCGGCGGCCCGGGGGCCGCGGGCGGCGGGTCGGCGCTCAACGCCTCCAACACGACGGTACGCAGCACCGCGACGAACCGGTTCTGGGAGACGCTCGTCGACAACGTGAAGGACATCCTGCGCGAGACCGACAAGATCATCCCGGCGGGGACCGTCGCTGCGCCATCGCAGTCCGCGGCCGCCGCCGCGGCGTCGGCCGCGGGCGGCGTCGCCGGCGCGGCTCCTTCTTCACAACCGCCGATCGCCGTTCCGAGCGCGACTTTCCGCGAAGCGGCCTCGGTGATCGCGAACCCCGAGGCGGGGGTGCTGACGATCCGCGCGACCTCGCGGCAACACGAAAAGATCCAGGAGTTCCTCGACCAGGTCCTGGTCAACGCCAAGCGTCAGGTTCTGATCGAGGCGACGATCGCCGAGGTTCAGCTGAACAACCAGTATCAGCAAGGCATCGATTGGTCGCTCATGCGAACCGGGCCCGCCGGGTTCAACGTCGCGCAGACCAGCGCGGGCAGTCCGGCCGGCGTCAGCACGAACATGTTCGTCCTCGGCTACGTCGCGAGCGGCATCAGCTCCACCATCCGGCTGCTCGAGTCCTTCGGCACCGTGCGCGTGCTCTCGAGTCCGAAGCTCTCGGTCATCAACAACCAGACCGCCATCCTGAAGGTCGTCGACAACCGCGTCTATTTCACGGTGCAGGCGAACCAGACGGCGACGCAAACGGTCGTGACCACCGCCTTCACGACGACGCCGAACGTCGTGCCGGTCGGCTTCGTCATGAACGTCACGCCCCAGATCAGCGACAGCGACACGGTCCTGCTCAACGTGAAGCCCAGCGTGTCGCGCATCATCAGCTTCGTGAACGATCCGAATCCGTCGCTCGCCAGTCCATGCGGCTCTGCGCCCACGGCGGCTGCCGCGTGCCAGCCCATCGTAAGCCGCATTCCCGAGGTGCAAACGCGGGAGATGGAATCGATGATGAAGGTCAACAGCGGTCAGATCGCGGTGCTCGGCGGCCTGATCCAGGATTCCATCAGCGACACGCAGGATCGGGTGCCCCTGCTCGCGGAGATCCCGCTCCTTGGGGGCTTCTTCACCCAGCGCAACAAGGCGAACGTCAAGACCGAGCTGGTCGTCTTCCTGCGCCCCGTGGTCGTCAAGGATCCGAGTATCGACGGCGACTATCGCGCTTTCCGCAGCAGCGTGCCGGACGAGAACTTCATCGGCCGCATGAACCCGGGCAAGCAGACGCCGCTGGGCGGCCCCCTGTCGCCGCCATGAGCCTGCTCCTCGAAGCCCTCAAGAAAGCCGAGCTCGCGAAGCAGCGCGCCGGCGGCACGGAACCGGCGCGCGATCCGGAGCCGTCGCCCGAGGCCGCCAAGTCCGTCATCACGCGCGAAAAGCTGCCGGACATCGGCGAGCACGTCGAGATTCACAGTGACGACTTGCCATCTGCGAAATCGCCGTCCGGCGAAGTCCGCGAGAGCGGCAAGCCGCAGCACCTGGAGCTCGAAATAGTCGCCGATCCGCAGCCCGCGCCGCGCCCCAGCGGATTGCGCAGCGAGCGCGCCCCCGCTGACAACCAGGACGCCGCCCGACGGCTGTTCGAGGTGAAGGAAATCGATTACAACCCGCGACGCCCGTTCTACGCCACGCTGATCGCGCTCGGCCTGGTCGCGGTCGCATACGGCGGCTACGTGTGGTGGCAGCTTCAACCCCGATACTCGTACAACACCCAGGCCACGCGCGACGCGAAGGAGCGCATCGCGGCGGCAGCAGCGGTGCAGCGGCCGCTGCCTCCGACGACCGCCGCGGCGCCTGTGTCGGCTGTACCGGCGCCTGGGCCGACCCCGGTGCCAGTCAGCGCGCCACCGCAGCAGCGCCTCGCGTCCCCGGGCGTTCGCTCGGCCACTCCCGCCGTACCCAAGCCTGCTCCCGCGCCGCGACCTTTCGTGCCCACGTCGCGCGCCGCCCAAACAGCGTCGGCGCCCCAGGCGGGCGACCCTGTTTACGCACCCGAACCTGGCCCGCGCCAGTCGATCGCGATCAACCCGGCCTCGATGCAGGTCGATCCGGAGCTGCAGCGCGCGTATGAAGCTTTCCAGGCGAACGATCTCGAGACGGCCCGTCAGATCTACCAGGGCATCCTGCAGCGCGAACCCAGCAATCACGACGCGCTGCTCGGGATGGCGGCCATCGATCTCAGGATGCGCAACTACGAGACGGCGCAGGCTCGCTATTTGCGGCTGCTGGAGCTCGACCCGCGGGACGGCTACGCGCAGGCCGGTCTGCTCGCGCTCAACCAGGCCGACCCGGTGGCCTCGGAGAGCCGGCTCAAGAACCTGCTCGCGAGCCAGCCGGACTCGCCGCAACTGCTGTTCGCGCTCGGCAACCAATACGCGCTGCAAAGCCGCTGGGGCGAGGCGCAGCAGGCGTACTTCCGGGCGCTTGCGGCCGACCCCGAGAACCCGGATTACGCATTCAATCTGGCCGTGAGCCTCGATCACCTGCATCAGAAGCCGCAGGCGGTCGAGTTCTACCGGCGCTCGCTGGCGCTCGCCGACCGGCGCAGCGCGACTTTCGACCGCGCGCTCGCCGCCGCGCGCGCTCTGGATCTGCAGCAGAGATAGGGCGCCGATGAACTCGCCCCGTATGTCGGCCCAGCTCGGGCCGGCGGTCAAGCGCCACATCGGCCAGATCCTCATCGCGCAGGGGATCCTGACCGAGGACCAGCTCCGGATCGCGCTCCTTGAGCAGCTCAAGACGAACCAGCCGGTCGGCAAGCTGCTCGTCAACCTGGGCTTCGTGTCCGAGGCGACGCTGCGCGACGCGCTCTCCGAGAAGCTCGGCCTGCAGAGCGTCGACCTCACGCAGATCGTCGTCGACTCGGTCGCGCTGAAGCTCGTTCCTCGCGACTTCGCGCGGCGGCATCACATTTTCCCCGTGGCGCTGGACCGCGAGACGCGCAAGCTCATCATCGCGCTCGCAGACACGAACAATATCGTCGCGCTCGACCAGGTGCGCGCTCACCTGCGGGGCGAGTTCGAGCTCGAGACCCGGCTCGCGGGCGAGACCGAGATCGCGCGCGCCATCGAGCAGTACTACGGGCATGACTTCTCGATCGACGGGATCCTGCACGAGATCGAAACGGGCGAGATCGACTACCAGAGCCTGCAGGCCTCGGGCGATGCCTACAGCCAACCGGTCGTGCGGCTGATCTCCGCGCTGCTCGCCGACGCGGTCGAGCGCGCAGCCTCCGACATCCACTTCGAGCCCGAGCAGAACTTCCTGCGCATCCGGTACCGGATCGACGGCGTGCTGCGCCAGATCCGGTCGCTGCACAAGACCTACTGGCCGGCGATGGCGGTGCGCATCAAGGTGATGTCGAAGATGAATATCGCCGAGACGCGCGCGCCGCAGGACGGCCGGATCTCGCTCACGCTCACCGGCCGCGCGGTCGATTTCCGCGTGTCGTCGCAGGCGACCACGCACGGCGAGAACATCGTGCTGCGCATCCTCGACCGCCAGAAGGGGATCGTGCCGCTCGACGGGCTGGGGCTCGCGCAGGAGCAACTCGCGCTGCTCAAGAAGATGATCGCCCGGCCCGAGGGATTGATCCTGGTCACGGGGCCGACCGGCAGCGGCAAAACCACGACCCTGTACTCCGTGCTGAACCATATCAACACGGACGGGCTCAACATCATGACGCTCGAGGACCCGGTCGAATACCCGATGACGCTCATCCGCCAGACTTCGATCAACGAGGCGGCGAAGATGGATTTCGGCAACGGCATCCGCTCGCTCATGCGGCAGGACCCGGACGTCATCCTCGTCGGCGAGATCCGCGACGAGGACACGGCCACGATGGCCTTCCGCGCCTCGATGACCGGTCACCAGGTGTATTCGACCCTGCATACGAACTCGGCGGTGGGCGCGGTCCCGCGGCTGCTCGATATCGGCATCGTGCCCGACATCCTGGCCGGCAACATCATCGGCATCGTTGCGCAGCGCTTGGTGCGCCGGCTGTGCAAGCACTGCAAGCAGCCGCACGAGCCGACCCCTGCCGAGCGCGCGCTGCTCGGGAGCGACGGCGAGCGCTCGCCCAAGTTGTACCGAGCCGTCGGCTGCGACCAGTGCGACTACCAGGGTTACAAGGGCCGTATGGCGATCATGGAGATCCTCAAGATGGATGCGGAGCTCGATGAGCTGGTGGCGCACCGCGCGACCGGGCGCGAGCTGCAGAAGACCGCGGTCGCAAAGGGGTTCCGGACGCTCGCCGACGACGGCGTGCGGCGGGTGCTCGACGGATCCACCTCTCTCGAGGAACTGATCCGCGTCGTCGACCTCACCGATCGCATGTAGCGCGCTTCACCGCCCCGGGAATCGCATGGCGCTCTTCATCTACAAGGCGATCGACGGTCGGGGGAAGTCGAGCATGGGCCAGATCGAGGCGATCAACATCGTGGACCTGGAGATGCGCCTGAAGCGCATGGGTCTCGACCTGATCCGCGGCGCTCCCACCAAGCCCGGCGGCGGACTGCTGCGCGGCGGCGGCATCAAGCGCGCCGATCTCATCAACTTCTGCTTCCAGCTCGAGCAGCTCTCGAACTCGGGTGTCCCGCTGGTCGACGCGCTGATGGACCTGCGCGACAGCACCGAGAACCTGCGGCTGCGCGAGGTCGTCTCGGGCGTGGTGGAGAGCATCCAGGGCGGGGCGAGCCTGTCGCAGGCGATGACCGACTATCCCGCGGTGTTCTCGCCGGTGTTCTCGAGCCTGGTGCGTGCCGGCGAGACCACGGGGCGCCTCCCGGAGGTGCTGAAGAGCCTGGCCGAGAGCTTGAAATGGGAGGACGAGCTCGCCGCGCAGACCAAGAAGCTGATCATGTACCCGGCATTCGTCGGGTCGATCGTCATCATGGTGACCTTCTTCCTCATGGTCTACCTGGTGCCGCAGATGGTCGGCTTCATCAGGAACATGGGGCAGGAGATCCCGTGGCAGACGCGCATGCTGATCCAGGTTTCCGCTTTTTTCGTCGATTACTGGTGGGCTCTGCTGCTCGCACCTGTCGTGGTCGCGGTCCTGGTGAAGGTGTTGGCGAAGACCAACCCGCTCGTGCGCTACCAGCTCGACCGGCTAAAGCTCACGCTGCCGTATCTCGGCAACATCTTGCGCAAGATCATTCTCTCGCGGTTCGCGAGCACCTTTGCGCTCATGTACGCTTCCGGGATCACGATTCTCGAGGCGATACGCAGCTCCGAGGAGACGGCCGGGAACCTCGTGATCCAGGAGGGGCTGCGCATCGCGGGCCAGCAGATCGCAGACGGCAAGAACGTCACGACGGCGTTCCAGGACGTGGGGCTGTTCCCGCCACTCGTCGTGCGCATGCTGCGCGTCGGCGAGGCGACGGGCGGGCTCGACGTAGCGCTGAATAACGTGAGCTACTTCTACAACCGGGAAGTGCGCGAGTCGATCGCCAGAGTGCAGGTGATGATCGAGCCCGCCCTGACGATCTTCCTCGGGGCGATCCTCGGCTGGGTCATGCTTTCAGTGCTCGGGCCGATCTACGACGTCATTTCGAAAATCAAGATCTGATGCTGCCCGACAAGCGTCTGCTGTACCTGACCTCGCACGAGCTGGTCGCGTACCTCTGGAAACGCGGCGAGCTGGTCGAGGAAGCGACGTTCAAGCCCGGAGACGAAGGGGCCGCCGCCTTCTCGGAGTACGTGTCGCGCGCATCCGACAGCCTTTTTCACATCGTCGCGGATCTGGTCGAGGAGGACTTCTTCCAGGAGAACATCCCGTATCTGCGCGGCGGTGACCGGCGCGCGCTGCTCGTCCGGAAGCTCGCGCAGCGGTACCGGGACACCAGCCTCGCCATGGCGCTGTCGCTCGGCACCGAGATGACGGGCCGGCGGGAGGAACGCATCCTCTACGCCTCCTTCAGCAACACGCAGCAATTCCAACCGTGGCTCGGCTCCTTGCGCGCAATTCAGGCCCGGATCGCCGGCGTGTATTCGATCGCGATGCTCGCACCCCTGTTGTGCAGGGGCCTCGGCGTCAAGTCAAGGCAATACATGATCGTAAGTCTCCAGGAGGCGGGCCTGCGGCAAACCTACGTCGACAACGGCAAGGCGCGGTTTTCGCGTCTCAGCAAGGTCGATCGGGACGATCCGAACGCGCTCGCCGACGCGTGCGCGGCCGAATCGGCGCGTTTCCATCAATACCTACTCAACAGCCGCATTCTGTCGCGCGACAGCACGACGCTGGACGTCGTGGTTCTCGTGCCCGGGGAGTCACGGACGCTGTACGAGGGGGCCTGCGTCAGCAACGCCCAATTGCGCTACCGGCTCGTGGATCTGAATTTCGCGCGGCGCAGCGTCGGCTTGAAATCGGCCCCCAGCCGCGCCCTTGCCGAAGGTCTCTACCTCCACGTCGCCGCGCGCGCGCGCTTCCTTGCGCAATTCGCGGACGACGCGTTGCGGCGCTTCTATGATCTGTGGCGGACCCAGGTGGCGCTGATCCTGTCGGGGGCCGCGGTTTTCGCACTGTGCCTCATGGTCTCCGGGATGAAAGTCATCCAGGCCGACTACGTCGATCGGGCCGTGCAGTCCGAGCGCATCGCCGAGTCGACGGCGTCCGAGCAGTACGCGCGGATGCAGGCGAACTTCCCGAAGACGCCCGTTCCAGCAGAAGTGCTGAAGCTCACGGTCAGGAACTTTCAGACCTTGATGCGGCAGGATGCCCATGTCCGCGACATTCTGGCGGAAATCAGCCGCGCGCTCGCTTCGGCACCGCAGATCGAGGTCGAGCGCATCGAATGGGATATCGCGCCGCTGAAGCAACCCGGCGCCCGAGACGCGGCGCCGGCCGCGCAGGCCCCCGGCGGCGGCGAGCCGCGCGTCCAGTTGGTCGAGATCGGCGGACGCCTCCTCGTGCAGCAGGCGTCCGACTACCGCAACATTTCCATGGTGGTCAATCAGTTCGTCGATGCGCTGCGCAGCCGGCCCGGCGTGGAGATCGTCTCCACCAAGCTACCGTTCGACCTGGCCGCGGAGAAGAGCATCTCGGGCGACATCGGCGCAGCGCGGGGCTTCGAGATCCCGCGCTTCTCGGTGGTCATCAGCAGGCGGCTCGAGACATGAACCTGCGCCGCGAGGACATGAAACGCTTGCGCCTGCCGGCAGCCATCGCGGCCGTGCTTCTCGGCGCCGGCCTCGCGTTCGTCGTCGCGAGCAACCAGTACCTCGGCCAGGCAACCGACAAGCTCGAGAACGCGCGCGGCCAGCGCAGCGCCGCGCAGGAACGCGTATCCAAGGTGTCGGAAGAGGAGCGCGAGATCCGCGAGAGCTTGGTCTTCTACCAGCGCATGCAGCGGCAGGGGATGATCGGGCCCGAGAACCGTCTCGACTGGATCGACGCGATCGCCCGGATCAAGTCGGAGCGCAAGCTGTTCGAGATCAAGTACAGCATCGAGCCGCAGAAACGACTCGACTATCCCGGGATCGTCCCGATCAAGGGTGGCGACTTCGTCGTGAGCCGCGTCAAGCTCGACATGCTCCTCCTGCACGAGGAGGACCTGCTCAACTTCCTATCCGACCTCCGCGCCACGGGACGCTTCTACGTTTCGGTGCGTCACTGCGGCATCAACCGCCTCGAACGCGGCGCAGTATCGCCGGGACAGCCGCTCATGCCGCGCCTCAGATCCGATTGCCAGATCGACCTCATCACGGTCGATCAGGAGACCGCCTCGTGACGCGCGCGCGCGCCCTCGCAACGGTCGTCCTCGCGTGCTGCATGGCGGGAGCCGCCGCGCCGGTCGCGGCGCAGGAGATCGGGCGCCTGTTCTTCACCCCGCAACAGCGCCAGGAGCTCGACCGCCGGCGCGAAGCCAACGTCCAGGAAAGCGCTTCCGCCGCCGTGGAAAGCAGCATGACGGTGAACGGCCACGTTTCGCGCTCGTCGGGGAGAACGACCACCTGGATCAACGGCGTGCCGCAATATGACAGCGTGCGCACGCCCGACCCGTCGCGCGTCACGATCGGCGGCCACGAAGGCGACCCGCCGGTCGATCTCAAGATCGGGCAGACGCTCGACAAGACGCGCGGCGAGGTGAGGGACGAGCTCGGCGGCGGGCGGATCGTGGTAAAGCGTAACCCGACACCGTGAGGTCCCGCGTGGCATCGGGCGTTCACAAGCGAGCGCCCAGGGAGCGCGGTTTCGCGCTCATCGTCGTGGTCTCGCTGGTCGTTCTCATCGCGAGCTACCTGCTGGTGAGCGCGCTCAACAAGAGCAGCAGCCAGATATCGAACGCCCGGGAGCAGACCACGATGAGCGCACTGCTGAAGGCGAAGTCCGCGCTCATCGCCTACGCCGCGTCGGAGCAATGGCAGCTGTACAAGAACCAGTCCCCAAACCAGCCGGGCGGATTGCCGTGTCCGGACCAGGATGACGATGGCGATGCCGATTGCGTCGGCGCCGGTATTACCAATTCCATCAGTCTGATCGGCCGCCTTCCCTGGAAGACCATCGGCACGGAGGATCTCCGCGACTCGAGCGGTGAACGCCTCTGGTATGCGGTATCGCGCAACTTTCGCAAGCTGTATGGCACGACAGTCATCAACAGCGATACGCCCGGTCAGCTGACGGTCACGGGCACTGCGAGCGGCAGCAATATCGTCGCCGTCATCATTGCGCCCGGGCAGGTGACACAAGGACAGAACCGTGTGACCGGGCACAACAGCGCGGCGGCCTATCTCGAGGGATTCAACGCCAACGATAGCGTCAATTTCATATTCACGACGAACGCCCTGCCTACGGATGCCCTGAACGATCGCCTGGTCGCCATCACGCAGGCGGATCTCATGGCCGCCGTCGAGCCGGTGGTGAGCGCCCGCATCGAGCGCGACGTCAAGCCGTATCTCGTGGCCTACTTTAATCAGTGGGGAGCGTTTCCGTTTCCCGCAAAATTCGCCGAGCCTGCGCCGCCAGGTCCCGGCACGAACGGCCCCGCGACGACGCGGCCGCAAGCGGCGGCATCGGGTCCGGACTACTCGGGAGACGCCTCGCAGGCCGCTGGGCTGCTGCCGATAAGCACGCTGGCGAACACGCCGACGCCGTATCCGTGGAGCGGCAGCTCCGTGACCAAGTCGAGCGGGGTCGCGCGGGTCGATATCAACTCTTGCGTATCGGTCGCTTTGAGTTCGCCATTTCCGCCGCCGTCGACCGGGTGGCAGTGCTCGTTGCGTGTGCGGAGCGACAACTTCTTCGGCAGCGACATCATCTTCTTCCCGCGCGTGAGCCTCAGCTCGAGCGTCGGAACCAAAGCCGGCACCTCGCTCGCGACCCTGCCCGACGTCTCGACGATAACGACGACGATCGACGGCGCGTCCGCGACGGTCTCGTCGCCGTCGATCCACGGCAGCCTGACGGCTGCCGGTGCCGGGACGGTGACCTACGATGCGACCCTGCCCATCTCGTGCATGTCCAGCTGCAGCGATCGCACCGTCGTCGTGACCATCCCGGACCTCACTGTGAGCCGGCTGACGAGCGCCGCGGACTCGACCATCACCGCGGCTTCGAACGCCTCGCCGATCGTGGTTACGACGAGCGCGCCCCATAATTTTCCGACGGGTGCGGCCGTCACCATCTCGAACGTCAGCGGCAACGGCGCGGCGAACGGCACGTGGACCGTCACGGTGATCGATGCGACGCGGTTCAGCCTGAACGGATCTTCCGGCAGCGGCACCTACACCTCGGGAGGAACGGCCTCGGCCGCCGCCTGGTTCATTGCGAACGAGTGGTTCCGGCAGACCTATTACGCCGTTTCTCCGGGCTACCTTCCCGGCGGCTCCGGCGCGTGCACGGCGCGGCCGACCCCGCCGGCAGCGGCGATCGCACCGTCTTGCCTGATGATCAGCAATCTCGATCCGGCCAAATACCCGACGGTCAACGACAAGCGCGCAATACTGATTTTGATGGGGCGATCCCTGACCGGGAACACAAGACCTTCCGCTTCGCTCGCCGAATACTTCGAAGGCGCCAACGCGCCGCTCGTGGCGGCGCCATACGCCTACGAAAACCGTCCCGGGGTTCCGACGTCCATCAACGACCGGGTCGTGGTGATATCGCCATGAACGGCCGGCACCGCGGCTTTACATTGCCCGAGCTCGCGATCGCGCTCGTCATCATCGCGCTTCTCCTCGCAGGCGCAATCATTCCGCTCAGCGCCCAGATCGACGTGCGCAACACGACGGAGACGCAGCGCACGATGGACCAGATCAAGGAAGCGGCGATCAGCTTCGCGCTCGCTAACGGTCGATTGCCCTGTCCCGCGGACGGGACCGTTGCCGCTGGCGCGGCCGGCGCCGGCGCCGAGAACTGCGCAATATCCGCCGGTGTCGTTCCGTGGGCCGCGCTCGGCGTGCCGGAGACGGACGCCTGGGGCCGACGGTTTTCGTACTGGGTGTCGCCCTTCTTCGCCGACGCCGTAGGAACGACCTTCAATTGCACGCCGACCCCCGCGCCCACGCAGTCCTCATTCGCGCTTTGCTCCCTCGGGACCATGACCGTCAACAACCGAGGTTCCACGCACGCGGCCGTCGCGATCGGCACCGCCCTTCCCGTCGTCATCGTTTCGCACGGCAAGAACGGACGCGGGAGCTACACCCCGGCGGGGACGGTCATGAACGCACCGCCGGCCGGTACGGACGAGGCGGCGAATGCCACTCACACGGCCGGCGCGACGGTGTTCTACTCGCGCACTCCTACTCCGGCTGCCGCGGGCTGCAGCGATTCTGCCGCCGGCTCGCCCTTTTGCGAGTTCGATGATCTCGTAGTGATGATTTCGGCTCCCGTACTCGCCGCGCGCATGGTGGGTGCCGGGAAGCTGCCATAGCGCTAGCTAGCGCCCGCCGCGCCTCACTTCGCCGAGCAGGCTGAAGCAGACCCGGCCCGGCTCGTTGGTCGTCAGCTGCAGCGAGTAGCCCGAGATCTCCGCGAGGCGGCTGGTCTGGTACAGGCCGATGCCGAAGCCCGTGTCCGAGGGCACTGGTCCGCGCAGCAGCCCCTTGAGCACCTCGGCCGCGACCGGCGTACCTGTGTCGCACACGGAGAATTGGATCGTGTCCCGGCACTGGAAGCTCGCGCGCACGGCCACCGCCGGATCGATCTTGCGCTTGCGCAGCGCGTTCTGCAGCAGGTTGTCGCCCGAGCTGTCGAAGAGCTCCTTGGGGAGCAGCACGGTCTCGTCGATGTCCTCGACTGCGAACTCCACGCCTCGGCTCGAATAGCTGCGCTGGAGCGCCTCCCACCAGCTGCGCGCGGCGACGAAGCGCCCGCTCTCGGCCTGAGGCTTCTGCAACTTGTCGAGCGTTTGCTGCAGCCTCTGGGTGATGGCGGGAAGCTGCCGGCGAATCAGGGAGGGCAGCTCGCCCGATTCTGGACTGGTGTCGCGCTCGGCAGCCGCGCACAGGACGTTCAGCGACTGCAGCAGATTCTTGACGTCGTGCGTCATTCGCGCGCCGGTCTCGTGCACGGCCTGGACGTAGGTCTGCTGCTGCAGTTTCTGCTCGCGTTGCTTGGCGATGTAGAACTCTCCGAGGAGCTGTCCCAGGAGGTGGAAATGCCACATCAGCGAGGGGCTCAGCGGGAGCTTCGTAAACACCGTGAGCTTGAGCTCCTGGTTGATGTACTCCACCGAATTCTTCGAGACCGTCCCGAAATCCCCGGATTCCCCCGCCGTGTGCCAGAACCCGCCGTTGACCCACGGAAGGCGGCCCAGTCCCGCACAGGCTTCCTTCAGGAAACGCTCGGGCTTGGTCTCGAGCTGCGAGAGCTCTGCCAGGAAGTAGAGCCATTGCTCGAACGGCAGACCGATCGACAGCAGGTAGCGCGAGAAATACATCGCCAGTCCGGAGAACCCCGCGCGCGGGTTCCACGCCAGCGAGAGCACGATCAGCACGCCCGCGATGATGAGCATGCTGTAGGAGAGCGCGGCGACGTAGTTCACGTCCGCGATGGTCATCAGAGCGAAGCTGCCGAGCACCAGGACCACGAGCAGCAGGAAGATCAGCGCGGCGTAGAAGAAGTCGACGATCTGCGGCGTTTCGGCCGAGTCGGCTTCGGCCGGGATCAGGATCATCAGCAGGAACAGCGCCGGCAGCCCGTATTGCGCGAGGGTCACGGCTTCGGGCTCGACCGGCACGTCGAGAAAGCTGTTCGGGACGATCCAGACGAGCAGCAGCATCACCAGGTAGAGCAGCACCACCAGGTAGAAGCGGCGCAACCAACGCGCCTGGAACAGGAAAACCTTGCCGCCGACGATACCCGCGAGCACGCTCACCCACAGGGCGAGCAGCCACCAGTTCAGGTAGAGGAGCGTGCCGACGGCGATGGCGGCGACGACGAGAAGCTGGGGCACCGTCAGCCGCTGCTCGCTGCGCATGAACGGCTGCCAGATGATGAACAGCCCGAAGTGGGCCAGCATCAGGCCCCGCGCCCAGAAGTCCTCGGCTCCGCGCATGGCGCAAACGTGCAGCAGCACCAGCATCAGGACGAAGAGCAGCCGCCACGAGCGGCTGATGACGACCTGCGACAGCTGGAGGAGTCTTGTTTTTGCCATTTGAGCGGCCCGACGCGCTTGCGTCGTCGGTAGTCAAGCCTTACGCTTCGGTAGGCACGTTTTGTGTCATTGTAATGCTGCCGGGTCCGTCCGGCTGACCGATTTTTTCCGCATGCGTTTCGTCGTCACTTTGGCGCGCATCACGGTCCTCGAGGCGCTTCGCGAGCGCCTGCTGTGGCTGGCGGCGCTCGTCGTCATCACCGGGGCTGCGCTCGCGCAGTTCCTGCACCAGGTCGCGATCACGGAATCGCGCGAGATCGAGACAGCGGTCCTCGCCGCCCTGCTTCGCATGTCGGCGGCGTTTATCGTCGCGATCGTCGTCGTATCCGGGATGGCGCGCGAATGGAACGACAAGATCACCGAGCTGCTGCTGTCGTTTCCGGTGCATCGCAGCCGTTACGTTTTCGGCAAACTTCTCGGCTATGCCGCCGTCTGCGGCCTGCTGGCCGTCGTCTTCGCGGTGCCCCTGGCGCTCTACGCGCGCTCCAGCGGCGTGCTCGCCTGGACCGCGTCGCTCGTTTGCGAGCTGCTCATCGTCGCCGCGGTCGGCGTGTTTTGCACGCTGACGCTTACGCGCACGCTGTCCGCGCTCGCGGCTGTGGCGGGCTTCTACCTGCT